>WREN01000035.1 GCA_009779295.1 Oscillospiraceae bacterium
CGGCTGTGCTATGTTGTCGCCGCAGACGGCGCTGACAAAGCCCGAATCGAGCGCGAGATTAAAGAAATGCCGTACTATTTCAGCGACTACGACACCACCGTCAACTTTATCACCGCCGACGAGTTACACGCCAACCACGGAACGCTCCCGCACGGCGGAAACGTTATCCACATGGGTACGACCGGAACGAATAACGACCACGTTATGGAGTTTTCATTAAAGCTGGAATCCAACCCCGAATTCACGGCTTCGGTTATGCTGGCGTTTGCGCGAGCGGCATCAAAACTCTCCGCTAAAGGCGAATCCGGCGCGCGGACGATATTCGACATCCCGCCGGTGTTGCTGTCGAGGTTCGAAGCGGATGAGAGTGTAAGGAGGTTGTTGTAAATGCATTTGAATAAAACTGTTGCTATAATTAACATTGAAAGCGGCGAAGAAGAAGCGTTGCGGCAAATGTTGGAATACTTCGGATATACAGTTGTTATGTATGAGGTTGGCAGACCGCAGCATTTCATCGACCTTCTTGCAGGAAAACTGCTGACTAAGTTTGACTTTATCGTTATTTCATGTCATGGAGAGGACGGTGAAATAATTATGCCGGAACTGGGTGAAGATATTTATTATCCGGACGAACCGCGCGGTAACTTTGGCTTCAATGAGATAAACAAATACTTAACTTGGAAAGATACTTGTATTATAAGTATCGGCTGTACTACGGGCGATGAAAATTTGGCGAAAGCGTTTGCGAAGAACAACAATACATACATCGCGCCTACAGATTATATAGAAGGAGACAGTACCTTAATGTTTGCTGTGCTTTTCTTTTATTATCTTTGCTCTGATATACACAAACTTGACATTGAAGCGGGGTACAAAAAAGCATCCTCGCTTGATTCTGAAACCAATTATTATATTATGGAGACTAACCCATGTCCTACACTCTAAGCGTACAACTGGGTATTTTTAAATTTAAAAAAGTGTCGTATAACTTCTGCGATATTCCTTTTCCGTTTCAGAATACACAACAAATCCGAGGCTTTCATATAACCGAGCCGCTATATGGTTTTCTTTGCGGTGATTTATATGTATACAGGGAACGTTATATTTTTGAATGAGATAATCCATTATCAGCCGCATTGCTTCTCTTGCGATTCCCTGACGTTGAAAGCGTTCATCTACCATCAGCGGGTTTATATAACCACTTACGCCATCTTCGTCCAACCCGCCGCCGGTCAAGCCTGCATATTTATCTCCGCTCTTAATTGCGAATAACTCTGTATGTTCTTCATACCGACTGATACCGATCCAATACACGTTCGGCACGGGAAAATACGATTTTTGTTCATCACTTACGCATAGATTACAAATTTTTAACCAATTCGTGTTGTTTAACGGTTCAATAGTTACATTCATATCAAACCATACGTCTCATCCACGCCGAGCATAACGTTCATATTTTGTATCGCCGCGCCGGACGCGCCCTTGCCCAAATTATCAAACCTTGCGGCAAGCAGCGTTTGGGTATCGTTGCCGAATGTTAAAATCTCAATATTATTCGTGTTGTTGCAGCTCTCCGCGGTCAAGTATCCCCATTCCGTTTCAAAATCCATAGGCATTACTTTCACGAACGGCTGCCCCTTATAATAATCGCTGTAGAACGAATTCAACAACTTCGCAGTATGAATGTGCAGAGGGATAGCAACCACCATTCCGCGGTAATACTTGCTTACAATAGGCGTAAATATCGGGGGCTGTGACAATCCGCTGTGCTTTTGCATTTCCGGAAGATGCTTGTGATTCAGCCCCAGCGCGTAAAAGCAGGGGCTGTTTAATTTTTCGGCGTTTTCTTCGGCATTGAACCTTTGTATCAAAGTTTTGCCGCCGCCGCTGTAACCCGTCACGGAGTGGCACGTCACCGGATAATCCACTGGAATGATGCCTTCACGAACGAGCGGATAAATCAGCATAGCGAACCCAGTCGCAAAGCATCCCGGATTGGAAACCCTCTTCGCGTTCCCTATATTTTCCCTGTGTTCTGCGCTGAGTTCTGGAATCCCGTATACCCAGTCGCCGGCTGTTCTGTGAGCCGTGCTCGCGTCAATCACGCGCGTCGAGGGGTTGTGAATAAAAGATACAGATTCCCTCGCGGCGTCATCGGGAAGGCATAAAAAGACAATATCCGCTTCGTTTAAATATTTAGCGCGCTCCACGGCGTCTTTTCTTTTTTCCGGATCTATTTTGAGGAGTTCAACGTCGTTTCTTTTTAACAACCGTTCGTTAATTTCCAAGCCGGTCGTGCCTTCCTGTCCGTCAACAAAAATTTTTGTTTTATTAAGTTTCAACTTCTATCATCCTCCGAAATTTATCGATTTAATAGTTTCAATCAATTTATCGATGTCCTGCAAAGCTATCGTTTCTTTTTTAGCGTACATGGAAACTACATTCCTGTCATAATTCATCGATCCGTAAATCAAATCAGAATAAATACCGCCGAAATCAAAAGCGTCGCCGATATCGTAAACCCTGTTAGCAAAAATAATATCAAGCATTTCACTGCTTTCATCATCTCTCGTTACTTTGGAGTTTAACAGGACGTAATAATACTCGGGCTGTAAAATAATTTTTGATTGATAAGCCAAAGCCTCGAGAACCGCACTCGATTCCTCGATGCTTCCCGCGGAAATCGGAACCGCTGTGCTGGTAGCCGTCCGGTTGCTGACAGGAGCGATATAATCCGTTTGACGTTCGTCGTATTTCGGTAAGGGAAGTATTCCGAAATCCGTCGGCATAGCCCGCAGATTTTCCGAGTCAGCTACTCTAATCCACATGAACAAAGCCCGATCGTCCTGAAATATCGCGGTCATTCCGTCCGTAAAGTTTGTTGAACTTCCGTCGAAAAATTTCATAACATGAAAGCAATATTCGGGAGTGTACAGCATATCGAATATTTTTTCCAAAACACTGAGAGTTTTCGCGTTGTTCAGAGTCATAACGGGCAGATCGTTCTCGTCCTTACCGGCGATAAATCCTCCCGCTCCGGTCATAAAACTCGCAACAGAATCCCTCTGATACAGCAATCCGTAAGCGTCTTTATCGTCCCGGACGCCGTTGCCGTCAACGTCATTTGACACGGTTCGCGACAGTTCATAAAGTTTATCGATCGTCCATTTCTCGCCGGCGACAAGCTGGTATAAGTTTTCGATTTGGTAATCATTTTGCAGCTTTTTATTAAAAACCATAGCGTTAGTCGCACCCTTATCAACCAGAGTTATATCCGACGCAACGCCGAAAATCTTCCCGGCAACCGACAAATCCCTCACGCAGTTATAATCCCACCAAGGCTTTGATAAATCGTTATACGGCAAATTTGCAAATTCCATCAAAGCGTTCGCTTCTATGAGCTGTTTTAAGACCATAAACTTCGGCGTTACCGCGTCCAATGTATCGTCTCCGGCAAGCGTAAGCACTTTAACTCTTGTTACAAGTTCCATCTGATCCAGTTTTATTTCCATGATTCTGCACTTTAATTGGGCTTCGATTATTAAATTACGGCGATAAACGGCGTCGTTTATTCTGTCGCCGGATTCTTCTTCCGCGTAAATATCCCGCTGATCCCAAATCGGAAAGGGGTGTGAGTTCGTCATGAACGTAAACTCCCTGTCTTTCAAATCCATTTCTGGTAAATTCGGAGCGGCGAATATATCTTCTGTCGTTGTTTGTTGGACATCTTCAACGGCTTTTTCAATTTGTTCACTAACTTCACCCGGTGTTTGGCAGGATGTAAAACCAACAAGCAATAAAACAAAAATAATAATCTTCTTCATAATCAATACTCCAATCGAAATAATAATGTTTCGTACTGCTGCATTTCTACTTCAAACTCCGTTGTCTGCCACACAAGCTGCGTCCGGAATTCTGAAATTTTTGCGACACGGGGGAGTGTTATATGTTTCGTACCCTCAGTCACGGCATGGATACACAGGAAATGACGGTTGGCGTACAGAACGTCGCCCAATTCGCAATACAAATGCACGCCGGCTTTTTCCATTTCCGCTCGCAGCACAGCAGGTTCCGGCGACGGTTCCGGGCATTGTCCGGAATTTGTAAATAGCAGATTAATTCCTTTTTCGCGGCACTGCTGAATGAAAGCTCGATTCTTTTGATTGTCATCAATGCAGGTGAAAATTATCAACTTATACTGTTCTATCGGAATCTTGTCCGCGCCGGACATATTGTAAAGGTCGTAGCCGCAGCCGCAATATCCAAGCTGTATCTGTAAGTTTGTCATCCACCGATGGGAAATACCCGTATTGAGGTTTAATTTTTGCGCGGCCTGTTCGTCATTGAATACCGCGACTTGATTGATACTCTCGCGTTTTGTGAAATTAATCTCTTCTTTTTGCAATTTGTAATATTCTTTAATTTCCGTCATATACGTCTCAGAAGCGTACCAACCGCCCCACATGTCGAACCACCACAATCCCGCTCCCGTTATGACCGTTCGCGCGAAACATCTTCGCATAAGCCATAGCGACCAATCTTCGCGGTCCGGACCTTTCCATAACCCGGTTTCGTAAAATCCCGGCGGCGCGATAGGCCGTGACTCTTTCAGCGGACGCGTGAGATGGGTGCGCGTGTCGCACTCGTTCACGAGCATTTTGCCCGCCATGCGGATCGAATCCAACGGCGGCATCGACTGCCAATCAACCCCGGGGCTTCGTCCATTGGTATAAGCGTTGGGCGAACAGATGAAATCGACGTCAGGGCTATCCAATACATCCTTCATACAAAGATGCCCTGCGGAAGGATTTAATACAGTCCAATTATAACCGTAAAACGTGCCGGTGATTTTTGCGCGGTTGGTACATTCTTTCACGATGGCGCAAAAATATTTGATGTCGTCGGCGACTATCCAGCTTGTATACTCCAGAAACGCCGAAAACAATTTATTCTCCGCGATGTATTCACCTGTGCCGTTGTACATATCATTATATATTTCCAGAGTTGGCAATGTTATTTCACCGTCGTAATTGTCAAGTAATGCGCAGGTCTTTGCGTATTCTTCGAATCCCTTCTGCGCCGCCGGACCTAATCCGCCCTCTTTGAAGTGGAACCATTCCTCTGTGCTGCCCGCCGCAACCTGATAGCCGACAACGTTGTCCGCATATGGACTTGTTTCCATATGATCGATCAATTGCCGTAACATCTCACCCGCGTCTTTGCGCCATTGCCTGGACGAAAACGAAACTCTGCACGTTTCACCGTTCTTGAGATAGTTGAGTTCGTCAGGGTATTTTTCATCCCACCATTCGGGCATCGTCAGGCAAATCCGCGGAAATATATATGCTTCGGGGCAGGCGTTCAATATCAACTCAACGTCGTGATCGCAGATTGAAAAATCCGCAACGCCCTCAACATCGAACAAACCATCGCGGAACTTTCCGATACCAGAATTTTCATTGATTCCGCGCCCGGCGAAATAAATCGGATATGAGTACAACTTGCACCCTATTCCCGCGAAATCCGCATACCGCGCCTTATCGTCCAAATAAGACATATATGCTGCGAACGGCGTAGGTTCGCCGTTTATAAACAACGTCGGCAAACCGTTATGTGTTTTAATTTCAGAGATTGTGTTCTGCACTTTTATTCCCCCTTCGTATTTTGTTAATTATTTTCATTATTTATTATTGATTCGTATATATTCTGTAACGCCTGTTCGATTTTCGCGGCGTTCTTTTCGTACTGAGACGCCATACTTAATGAGCTGTTGGTTAAAAATTCCGTATAATAAGCCAGATTACGTATAACTTCGGTGGTATCAAAAAAATATGCGCGGTTGTAAGTTTCGGTGCGGCGGCATATACGGTACATATTTACAGAATCCTCGTCCCGCAGAACTTTCCCTTCCATGTAATGCCTGACGAAAGCGTCGTTTACATATTTGTAGGACGAAGCGGACATCGCTTCGATTATAGTACCTAAGCGTTCCAGTTCGCTTTCGGGTTTTGAAATGGGTACAGCCATAAACCCTCCGTTGGAGCGGGTGATATAATCCTGCTGGAGTTCGTCGTATTTAGGAAACGGAAGATAACCGAAATCGAATTCTATGTCGCGGAGAAGCGCCGGATCGCTTGAATATCCGGCGATCAGAACATTCCCATTGAAAAAATTCCTTGTTCCGGAGGGCGCTTTGGAGTCTGATAAATAATCGTTGCTGAAAACCATAGCTCGGAGTTTGTCTATCATAGTAGATATACGCTCGCTGAATATATTGAGAGTAAATCCGTCATTTCCCATATATACAGCGAATTCACCCCAGTTGATAATCGAATACGCAATTTCCACTTCAAATCCGCTTAAACCGAAACGGTCGTCTTTATCTTTCACACCGTCACCATTGAGGTCGGCGTATGAATCGTGTACATATTTATATAATGCGTCGTATGTCCATTTCCCGTCGTATACGAGCTGATACGGATAATCAAGACCCAAATCAACAAACAATTCTTTGTTAAACAAATAACGCAAATGCTGTTGTATAGTATAGGTCAAACTGCTGACCGCCAGATACTGTTTGCCGTTTACGTTGAAAACATCGTTCGCGGACTGATTATACCAAGGCGCCTTCAACTCGATGACAGGGATCTTATTCCAGACATACAATTGATTATCGACCATCGCGGAAGGCACAGCGTCGGCAATCCACGGAATAACTAAATCGTAAGCGTTATCGCCCGCCGCATTGCTTTTATTCATCGCGCTTATTACATTACTGTTTTTCATCACGTTTATTTCAATACCGAGCATTCCGCACACCTCAAGATTCCGCGTATACGCCGCGTCGTTAAGTACCTCTCCGTTAAACTCGTCAATCTCAGTGTAAATGATCCATTGCGTGTGATTATATTGCAAAATGTTAAAGGTATACCCGTCGAAGTTTGTTCCTGCGGGTATGTTGCGATAATAGTTTAGTTCCGTTGTTTCCTCGGATATATCCGCGGCAGTGGTATCGGGTGGATTTTTTTGCGAATTATCTACTGCGCACGAAAATAAAATAAAAATTAATAAAAATAAAATCAAAAATTTTTTATACATTTCCCATACCTCCTCATATTACATAAATTATAGCATACTATATTTTTTTTTGCAATATTTTTTTAACAAATTATCCAAATGTATATGATATTATATAAAAGTAAACGAAAGAAAAATGAGGAAATGACAAGATATGTTATGGGATAGATTCAAAATAGAAAAAGATATAATAAATCCTTACAGAAATCCGGAACATTTGGAAGATGAAGGATTATCAGATTACGATGAATTAGCGGAAACTATACGTAAAGACAATATAAAATACGGAAACGAACCGCAAAATATCCGTCAGGCGCGTGCGGTGGAATTTTATTTTACACGTTGTAAATTGATATTCAACCCGTTTAACTGGTTCGGTTTTGGCACTGCGGGCTGGGGTGAGCGCAAAAAGACATGGCTGATCGGGAAAGCAGTGCGCGGCGAAACTCATTTGAACGCTGTGAAAGATACTGAACTTGAACGGATGAACAAAGAACTCCGCCCGTATGGCGGAGGAAGCGGAGAGATCGATTCGTGGCTTGACTGCGACCATTCGACGCCGAATTGGAATAATTTGCTAAAACTTGGATTTGCAGGCGTGAAGAACAGGGCGATTGCTTACCGTGACGCGAAAAGGCAGTCAAGCGAATTAACCGACGGCGCCGAAAAATTCTATGAAGGCGTCGATATAGCTTACGGTGCAATACTGCAACTGCTTGACCGGTTTATCGAACACGCTCAGTCAGTTTTACACGCCGACGAACGCGTTCCGCATATTTATGATGCTCTGCTGAATCTCCGTCACAATCCGCCATACACTTTATATCAAGCTCTGTTGTTCTCATATCTATACCATTGGACTTGCGAATACGGCGAAGGTATCCAAGTGCGCAGTCTCGGCAACATGGACGAAATTTTTCGTCCGTATTACGAAAATGATATAAATAACGGTGTTTTGACGAAAGATCAGGCAAAAGAACTTATCAAATATTACTTTTACACATTCGCGTGTCAGGCGAATTATTTTGGACAGCCTGCGGCGTTGGGCGGAACATTGCCGAACGGCGAGACTGCTGTGAACGAACTCACTTACATCATGCTTGAAGCTTACGATGAATGTGACATCATTTCGCCCAAAATGCAAATGCTCGTGGCTAAAAAAACGCCGGACGCGTTCCTAAGGAAATGCCTCGATATGACACGGCGCGGGCATAACAGTATGGTTTTCCTCAACGAGGAATTGTGTAAAGAGATATTCGCGAAATACTATGAAAAGACCGATCTGGAACATACAAGAATCGGCGTTTCCGGCTGTTATAATTTCGCGTTCGATGACCTCGTCAACGCTCCGTCGCATACGCGCATCAACCTCGCGAAGATTCTGGATAAAGTGTTCATGGACGATGAACCGTTAGCAACTTTTGACGATTTCGTTAATTCATATCTTGGCAAATTTAACGAAATCCTGAACAAATGCGTCCGAATCTCGGAGTTCTACGATTCCATAGCGGTTTCCGTGAATCCGTCCAACATCTACTCCGGAAGCAGTATCAGCGCGCTGGACAAAGCGCAGGATATGTTCGGAACCGGCGCGAAATACAACGATACGGTGATTATCATATCCTGTCCGGTAACGGTTTTCGATTCGCTCGCCATGGTTAGGAAGTATGTGTACGAAACTAAAACTTTATCCATTACTGAATTGAAGGAAGCGCTCGCCAACAACTGGGAAGGGTATGAGAGTCTGCGCAAGGCTATCATACATGACCGTGAAAAGTGGGGCAACAACATACACTGGGTTGACGACATAGCGGTCGGCGTTTACAGCGCGATGGTGAACAACATCAACACGCGGCGCAACACCCGCGGCGGCAGGTACATCACCTGCGGCGATACAATACATTACGATGTTAAATTCGCGCCGTTCGTAGGTGCGACGCCGGACGGCCGCAAATCTGGCGAACCGCTGTCGAAGGGTCTGATAGCGAACCGCGGTCAGGACAGGCAAGGTATAACCGCTGTGATCCAGTCCGTTACAAAACTTCCGGCTGTAGATATGGTATGGGGAGCGCCGTTTGACTATCTGCTGCACCCAACGGCAATCCAAGGCGATGACGGTTTGACTGCGATGATGGGCGTAGTGCGTACTTTTTTTGAGCTGGGCGGATATTCGTTCATGGGCAACGTGATCGACGCGCAGACGATGATAGAAGCCCGAAGGGAACCAGAAAGTTACAGGAACTTACAGGTACGGTTATGCGGGTGGAATGTATACTTCAACGATCTGACGGAAATCCAAAAAGAATTGTTAATCCAGCAAGCCTCCGCTACGTGAGAGGAATTATATGATATGAAAGGTAATGTTTTTGATATTAAACGATTCGCCGTACACGACGGACCGGGCATCCGGACTACGATGTTTCTAAAGGGTTGCCCGCTGAAATGCAAATGGTGTCACAACCCCGAAAGTATCAGTCCGAAACAGCAACTTTCTTTTCTTGAGCATAAATGCGTCAACTGCTGCAATTGCGTAAATGTCTGTCAAACAAACGCTCGTACAAAACAGAGATGGAACCGCGAAAATTGTATACTCTGCGGGGAATGTGTGAAAGTTTGCTTTGCCGAAGCGTTAAAAATTTACGGAATGGAAATGACCGCCGGAGAAGCCGCGAAAATAGTATTGCAGGACACAGCTTTTTACCGTAATTCGGGCGGCGGATTGACGGTATCGGGCGGAGAACCGTTGTTGCAGGCTGAATTCGTTGCGGAATTATTTGCGATTGTGAAGCAACAAAACATCCATACCGCGATAGACACCTGCGGTGCGGTTGCTTGGGATAAATTTGAAAGAATACTGGATATGACAGATTTATTTCTTTATGATTTAAAACATACGGATCCGCAAGCGCACAAGGATGGAACCGGTAAAGATAATATATTGATTTTAGAAAATTTGCGCCGTTTGTCGGACCGTGGGAAAGCGATAGAAGTCAGGATCCCGTTGATACCGGGGTATAACGATACGGAAGAGAATTTGCAGTCCACGGAAAAAATTTTAAGCGGAATAAAGACATTGACAAAAACGGTTATATTATCGTACAACGATTACGCGCGGACGAAATACACGGCGCTGGGTATGCCGGATACTATGCCAATAAAATTTTAAATTTAGGGGACTTCCTATTCAATTTCTTTAGTGTATGTTTCTTATTTATCTGTTTTGCCGTAAGCAACCGACCGACCGCCGCCGATTTTTACTATATACCCGGATTTTACAAGCGAAGTCAAAGTGCGTTCTATCGTTACTTTGCTGATGTCTGCGCAGGATTCCATTATCTCTTTCTTTGTGATTTTGCCGATTTTTCGTTCTATTACCGCTTTGATTCGCTCTGGCTTTGATAATCCGCGATATTTCAGGGATGTTACACGCTCTTCAAACTCATTGTAGGCTTTTTGCAATATACCGAGATAATATCGGACAAACGGAGCATATTCGTTCTCATTTTCGTGCCAGCCGGTTGAACTGACCTGTAATACCTCATAATAAGTATCTTTGCTGTTCTCAATCAGTTTTTCCAAGCTGATATATTTGCCGACAATATAATCTGCACGATAAAATAAAAGTAAAGTAAGCAAACGGCTCATACGACCGTTGCCGTCGTTGAACGGGTGAAGACAGAGAAAATCCAAAATGAACATTGGTATAAGCAAGAGCGCGTCATACTCGTTTTTATCGATGCTCTAGATAAAAGCGGTACAAAGGTTTTCCATTGCGTTGGCGGTCAGATACGCAGGGACCGGCTTAAAACGGATTTTTTCATTGCCCTCCGTATCGGTTTCTGATATGACGTTATCCGAATTTTTGTATGATCCGCCGATAGAATTCTGGGCGAACGAATATAGCTGCCTGTGCAGTTGCAGAATGATATTCGGACGCGGGTGAATGTAATCATAACTCTCGTGAATTGTGGCAAGCACATCGCGATATCCTGTGATTTCCTGTTCCGTGCGGCTGCGGGGTGCGGATTTGTCACGTACCAATTCCTCTAACCGTTTGTCGGTGGTATGAATACCCTCAATACGGTTAGATGCGCCCGTGCTTTGAACTTTCGCGATTTCCATCATCGTAGTCAGCACGTCAGCATGGGCTTCTATATATAATTCCTGTTTACCTTTGTGTTCGTGTATACTTGTAAGCATAGCCACAATATCCGGCGTAAGCAAAGTTTTTGGAATATTAATATAATCAAATATTTTCATTAGTAAGCTCCATCATATATAATTTATCTCCATCATTATAACACAAAATGATGGAGAATACAATAGTTTAACGGAGATTTTTTCGTGATTATAATATAAAAAAATATAAAGGAGGATTCTGAACGTAGCAATATTCAGGGTAGAAAAAACAAGGGGACTTGCATAGATTAGAGATGATTACCTCTAGAACCAAGCAAACTTACCCGTTGCGAGGCTTCATCCCTTTACTACGATTTCATTTTTCCAACACGTGTTGCGTTGAGAATAGCGAGAAGTGCTACGCCCACATCTGCAAATACAGCTTCCCACAAAGAAGCTACACCGAAAGCACCGAGTATAAGGAATAATCCTTTGACACCCATAGCAAAAACGATATTTTGACAAACAATTCGCCTTGTAAAACGAGCAATGTCAATCGCTTCGGACAGCTTCGACGGTTCATCGGTCATCAACACTACGTCAGCAGCTTCAATCGCCGCGTCCGAACCAAGACCGCCCATTGCAATACCAATATCAGCCCTCGCAAGCACGGGCGCGTCGTTGATACCGTCGCCCACAAAAGCAA
>WREN01000036.1 GCA_009779295.1 Oscillospiraceae bacterium
AACAGATATAAAATAAATTAAAATTTCGGAGGTAATAAAAAATGTCAACAATAGGATCAAATTTCTGGATTTGGGGTCATCCCATTAACTCTTGTCAGCAGGCGGTCGGAACGACTGAGGAGATGTCAGTCACGCCGGCGGAATCGGCTCGTTACTTCGGCGTGTCGAACGTTTACTATGTGCCGTGGGGTCACGACATGGACATGACCGTCTACAGCAAAGACACCGAAGCCATCGCCAAAACCGGTTTAAGCGTCGAAAGATGGGGCAAAGAGGGCGGAATCCCGCTTGAGGAAACGTTCAAGCTCGTTCCGCTTCTGCCGAATATCAACCGCTTGGTTTTCGACGATTTCTTTTGCGGTATCATGAAGCACATCCCGACTTACGGCGATACTACGGTTGCCGAACTTACCGAACTGCGCGATAAAATCCACGCCGCCGGGTTAGAAATGTGGGCAGTTCTCTATCAGCACCAATTGGATTTGGATATACGCGAACATTTACAGGTTTTCGACGGTATATCATTCTGGTTCTGGAGCGAACCGACGATTGAACAGTACCACAAATACACGCAGGTTTTCATCGATATGACCCCGAATAAGCGCAGGCTGATCGGCTGTTATTTGTTCAACTTCAATTATGCGCGGCAAGCGTCGCCGGAAATGGTGCGTTATCAGCTCGATCACAACAGGGAAATGATGAAGCAGGGAATACTCGAAGGCGTCGTCCTGCACAACAACAATTTCGGTAATCTGAACTTCCCCGCTTACGAAGAAGCCAAAAAATGGATGGACGAACACGGAGCTGAGGAAATATGAAGAAGTTAATCGCGGTTGTATTATTAATAATCTTTTTGTTTGCTTGCGGAGATACCAACGAGCCTGCCGATGAAGTAAAATCCAACGATACGGAAACAACGGAAGCATCAATAAAACCGATTCTTCCCGCTACCAGATACGACGGCAAAAAATTCACGATAGCATACTTGTATTGGGCGCTGTACAACGACAATATACTCGCTGAAAACGAAACCGGCGATACGACAAACGACGCGGTTTACAAACGTCAGCTCGCTGTCGAGGAGGAAACGGGTATCAAATTGGACATGATAGATTTGGGTGGAATTAGTGACACATACATCAAGGTCAAGGCTTCGGTGATGGCGGGCGACGACGAGTATCAGTTGGTGCTGACGCATTGCGTCGGCAGCGTTGTGGAAATGGTCATGGATAAGCTGATTTGCAGCTGGCTTGAAGTGCCGAACGTTGATCTGGCGAAGCCGTACTGGAAACAGAACGCCAACAAAACATTCAGTATTGCGGGTGTGCAGTTATACGCGGTAAGCGATTTGATAAGGTCCGACCCGAACGCGCTATTGTTCAATAAAGAACTTATAACGGACTATGGCTTACCGAATCCGTATGACCTCGTGAATGACGGTAAGTGGACTTGGGACAAACTTATTGAAATATCCGGCGTTGTATCGGTAGACTTGAACGGCGATGGTATAATGGATACTAACGACCGTTACGGATATGCCGGGAATCTCGGCTGGGAAATGGGAAGCATACCGTATTCGTGCAATCAGTTTATCATTGAGGTTAAACCCGAGGGTCCGGAATTTATTTGCAATACGGAAAAAATGGTGAGTATAATCGACAAGATGTACGATTTGCTTTATGTAGGAGACAGGGCTTATACATGGCCTTATTCAAGAGCATTCGATCCGAACGTGGGCGGAACACCGCCCGTTGATTTCGGCGGAGGACACGCTTTGTTCTTCCAATTGCCGTTGACTTCGATTGTAAATTTCAGGGCGACCGAAGTTGATTTCGGAATCCTTCCTTTCCCGAAATATGACGAAAAGCAAGAAAAATATTTATCGCTGGACTGGTGCGGATTGATGTGCGTACCGGTAACGGCGAATGTGGAAATGGTGGGTCATGTCACGGAGTTGCTTTCATATTACAGCGTAATATACACGGTTCCGGCATATTACGATACGCTGCTGACTTCGAAGATTTCGCGTGACAACGAGTCGCAGGCGATGCTCAATATCATATATGACAATCTTGTATACGACTATGCGTTAAACTTTTACGGCAACAGTTCGAATGTATTTTATTCGATAGTTAATTTACTGACAGCGAAAAGCCGAGATTTCACTTCTTACTATGTAAAAAATTACGAGAAGGATCACAAGCATTATCAAGATATTTACGAAGCGATTTTGGATTACAACAATTAAAAATTATTATAAACAAAAGAAGGTCCATTTGGGGGGAATGGACCTTCTTTTGTAATTTTTGAATTATTATAATTATAAGGAGGATTGTTAGCAAAATAACTTTATGGAGGGTAAAGTTACTTTTTATGTTACGATTATATTATATCATAACTTTTAAAAAAAGTATTGTCCGTTTCTACCAAAATTATTTTGCATATTTTGAAACTTCTTAACTTCCCGTACCCGCGCTGACCACGAAATCGATCAGCGTTGATTTTTCCGGTACCTGTTGAGACGGCGGTATGCTTTGCTCTAAAATTGTTCCTTTGGGTTTGTCCGAAGCTACACGCGTCACCGTGCCCAATCGGATTTTATCCTGACCGAGCATTTGCACGGCTTGGGCTTCGGTCTTGCCCACGTAATCGCTCACCGTAGTCAATGTGATACGCTGTCCCCTGCTGACATAGAGCGTCACCGTATCGCCCTCAGTTACCGGTGTGCCGGGCTCCGGATCCGTTCGTATTACATATCCCTGCAAAATCGTGTCATGATATTCTTCATGGGAATACGGAATAAGTCCGTCCGTCCTGAGCAGCTGTTCGACCGTACGGTATTCCATAACGGTGTAATTTGGCAAGTTAATTATTTTTGCGCCCATACTGATAGTCAATCCCAAATCACAGGATGTTTTGCGCATTTCACCGGCTTTAGGAGTTTGTTCGATGATAGTGTTTACCGGATAGTTTTCGTTGTATACCGGATCGACGAATACGATATTGTATTTTGTTCTATCAAGTTTTTGTATGAAATCGTCATTGTAAAATTCGCCGACAAAACTCTCAACCGGAAAACTGGCTGATTGGTTATTGCTCGTGGAACTGATCAATTGCGAAAACACCAGCGCCACGCTTATACCGAGTACAAGCAAAAACGCGACTACAATTCCCGAAATTATCGGCAGCATAGACGTGCTGGTCTTACGGCGGTTTCGATTCGTGTTTGTACCAACCTTTTGAATTTGCTGGCTTTGTTGATTTTTCTGAAATTGCTGTTTTTGTTGCGGATTATTATTTACGGACCGCGGTTTTTGGGGGCGCGGTCTCCTGACAGGCATTATATTATTTTGCGTATTTTGCTGCGTTCCGTTATTCTGCGCGCCGTTCTGCGGCCTGCGCGATGTGAACACATAATTCGGATTGCTTTTAAGCTGCGCGATATGCCGCATCATCTGGTTGGCATTCTGGAAACGCCTGTCCGGATTTTTCTCCATTGCGCCGAGGATAATCTGTTCAAGCCCGATCGGTATGCCGGAATTTAATTCTCTGGGCGGGCGCGGCTGTTGATTGACCTGCATAAGCGCCACCGAAACCGGATTTTCCGAATTGAACGGAAGTTTGCCGGTTATCATTTCGTACATAACAACGCCGAGTGAATAGAGATCGCTGCGCGGATCGATAAGTTTGCCGCTCGCTTGTTCGGGGCTGATGTAAAACACGGTTCCGATAGCTTTGTCGGTCATCGTGAGGGTATCGGTGTTGGGCAGCTTTGCAATGCCGAAATCGGTGACTTTGATGCGTCCGTTCTTGAGCAGCATGATGTTCTGCGGTTTTATATCGCGGTGTATGATACCCTTGGAATGAGAGTGCTCTAAAGCGCGCAGAATTTGTTCTGTGAAGCTTATAGTTTCCTTAAGCGACAGAACGCCTTTTTTAGTTATATATGACTTCAGTGTTATTCCGTCAACGCGCTCCATCACGATATATTTATAATGGTCTTCCTTAACCGAAACATCGTAAATGCTGACAATATTCGGGTGGGAGAGCTGCGAAACGGCTTTTGACTCGTTTACGAATCTTTTAACGGAGCCGACGTCACCTGATATATCGTCTTTGAGCATTTTCAGCGCGACAGTTCGGCGCATCACCGTGTCGATAGCCTCAAACACGACGGCCATCCCGCCGATACCGATTATTTTCATTATTTTATATCTTTTATCAAAAACTTGACCGATATACTTGTCGTATACGTCCATTACAAACTCACCCTTCTTTTGCCTTCCTCACAAGTACAACGGTGATATTGTCGCCGCCGCCGCCAAGATTCGCTTCTTCGATAAGTTTATCGGCAGCGAGTTCAAGTTTTTCAATGTCGTCGGATTCTTCGATCTGCGGTATGAAATCGTTTATTCCCATAAAATTGTAAAGCCCGTCGGAGCACATAAGCACGGTGCCAAATTGAAAATCCAGCATATAAATATCCGTTTCGATTGTATCTTCCGCGCCTACCGCGCGCGACAACATATTACGGTACGGACTTTTGCTTGCTTCTTCGGCAGACGATATTCTGCCTATGTCGATAAGGTGCTGAATCACTGAATTGTCGTGAGTGATCTGCTCGAAATTTTCTTTTAAAACATACAGCCGGCTGTCTCCGACGTTGGCGATATATAAAATATCGTCAATAAAAACCGCGGCGATGAGCGTCGTGCCCATGCCCTCAAGTTTGCGCTCGAACGCGCTCCGCTGACGGATAGTAATATTCGCTGCCGATGTGGCTTTAATTAAAATTTCGCTCATGTCAACGCCGCTCATCAGCATTGCGTCGTAATCGAATAAATCCGTCGTTAAATTCAAAAACGGCATAAAAGCGTCTTTTGCGTAATCGACAAACGCGGTAATGGCGAGTTCGCTGGCAATCCTGCCGCCGTTGACGCCGCCCATACCGTCGCAAATAACGCACAGAACTAAATTTTGGCACAGTTTCAGCGCGACAAAAGTATCCTGATTTTCCGAACGATGCTTTCCTATGTCACTTTTCCCGACATATAACATTTTATTGTTCACCACCATTTATAATATCAAGTTTGCGATTGTACAAACCAACCAAACACACCGCCGAAACTATCAAAGCTGCTGCTCCCGCAATAATTAGATACAGCAATTCAATTTCCGTTTCGCCTAAAATATGCGTAAGGATAACAGACGTTGCGTTGTATGTGCAATGCAGCGCGATCACAAGCCAAATCGAATCGAACCAAATGTAGACTAAACCCAGAACCAATCCGACCACGAACGCGTATGATCCCTGCACGAGGTCGAAATGGATAACTCCGAATATCAACGCCTGTAAAATTATCACGATCGGCAGTTTCATCATTTTGGATAAGCGTTTCAAAATGATTCCGCGGAATATCACTTCTTCAATCAAAGCCGCGCACAGCGCGAAACTGAACAGTTCGAGCAATAAATTATAACCGACTAAATCATCAATTGGCGATTGCTGTTGTACCGGAATGAAAACAAAAACAAAAATCGTTAAAATGTTGAACGCAATTCCGAAAACACAACATAAAACTAACGGAGTTGGTTTGATTTTTGTCACACTCCAGAATTTTTCCGCTTTCCATTCCCTTTGTAATATAGCGAAAATAAGTATCAAAGTAATGAAAATGCTGATAATTACAGGGATGATTATATTTATCGGCGACAGCAGCGTTCCGGCGACTTCATCAAACGAAGGAGTAAATTCGCCCGCAATAATGCCTTCTACGCCAAGTTTCAAACCAATTACAAAACTCATTACCAACATATACCCGAAAGGGATCACGAGTTGCATAACTAAATACAGCAAGGGGTAGCAAATGATTTTCCATATGTTTTTGAGTATAGTTTTCATTTCATCACGTTCCTTAATTGCCCGCAGGACGCGTTAATGTCCGCGCCAAGACTGCGCCTGACGGTAGAATTAATGCCTAATCGGTTGAGGGTAGAATTGAATTGAATCACATTGGGGCTTTTATTGTAAGTGCGCTCCGCGATTTTGTTTACAGGAATCAAGTTGACGTGGCACGGCATGGTTTTCGGCAATAGCCGCGCGAGGCGTTCCGCGTGCTGAACGCTGTCGTTCACGCCGTCGATGAGCGTGTACTCAAACGAAATCCGGCGACCCGTCTTTTTGAAATAATATACGCAAGCGTCGAGCAGTTCGCCGAGCGACCACTTGTTTGCACTCGGCATGAGTGCGGCGCGTTCTTTGTCATCGGATGCGTGAAGGGAAACCGAAAGCGTTATCGCCATATCCTCATTCGCGAGCTGCTTGATTTTTTCGACAAGCCCGCACGTCGAGAGCGAAATGTGGCGGTAGCCGATGTTCAAACCCTGCTCGCAATTCACGAGCCGCAGAAATTTGACGACGTTCGCGTAGTTGTCTAACGGTTCGCCGACGCCCATCAGCACAAGTCCGTCAACGCGCTCGCCGGTGTCTTTCTGCGCGGCGAGGATTTGTCCAAGCATTTCGGACGGTTCAAGATTGCGTTTCAAGCCGTGCAATGTCGAGGCGCAGAATTTACAGCCCATGCGGCAGCCGACCTGACTTGACAGGCACAGCGACGTGCCGTGGTTGTAGCGCATGAATACGCTCTCGATCAATTCGTCGTCGCCGAGTTCGAACACATATTTGACCGTACCGTCGGAGGACGTTAATTTTTGCGCGATTTTGAGTTTGTCAACGTAAGCGTTTTCGAATAAATACTCGCGCAGTTTCTTCGACAAATTGCTCATGCCGCCGATGTCAACGCCTTTGTGCAGCCACGTGAAAATCTGCTCGGCGCGGTAGGACGGCTCGCCAATCCCGGCCAATAGCGCGGATAATTCGCCGATTGTCATATTCAATATATTTATTTTACTATTATTTGTATTCATAAACTATATTATAACATAAAATTTTACAAATTGCAACCGTAAAAAAAGAACTTTGAAAAAACACATGATTTCAAAGTTCTTAATTTTCGGTAAATTTTATTTAAAGCTGATGTTCCAATCGTCGGTGATGTATATCTCACAACCGTAAATATTTATATCAACGGTATCTTTACCGTCGTGTATATAATGATTTGTAAAATAACTTCCGGTTTTATCACGGTATTGTCTTGAAGTGTAAATCAAGTTCCCTTCTTCTTGTGCTTCTTGCATACGTTCAAACATTGTTAAAGGATCACCACCGGTTATATTTGTCATGAATGGTTCAAGGAATTTCCAATATTCTTGATTATAACTACCCGCTATACCATACCCTTTCCGACCATCGTACATTGAAGAAGTAACAATAGTTAAACTTCCTTTTGGGAAAGAATAATCGTTATTTTCTTTGATGAATGAAATTGAATCAAAATATGTTACATTACGTCCGATGTTAGTAATTTTCCCTTTAATCTTGCCATTGCTTAAAACAATATCAATATCGACATCCAATATTTCACCCGATTCAGGTATCGGAATTGTTACCGTAGTGTAATCATGAAGTAAGTGGTACAATAATACAAGTTCATTACATTCAAAACCCGTAATTTCAAACTCCGGAATTTCATCAACAATATATATCTCCCCATATTCGACAAGCGGATATTTATTTCCTTCGGTGTCATGGACATAAATAGAATTTTTTTCGGAAAATGAGTAATGAGAAGGTATAAGTTCACCATTTCTACAGTCTGTAAAAGCTGTTTCTATGATAAATTCAGTATGTTCCTCTGACATCGGTATTAATGTAAGTTGTACATCATCCCTTGTAACTTGATAAGCAGTATATTCTGCCGGAATTTTATCGAAACAAAGAATTCCTGTTAATGAATCATTTTTCAATTCGAATCCGTTTCTTGCAATTTCTAAGTCAACACCTTCGATTTTCAATATATATTTATGATAACCATCATCAAGGGAACCAATCACTCCCCTCCATAATGTTTCGACGTTATATTCACCAGCTTTATAACCGATTATTTTTAAAGTCATTTCTTCATTATTTTCAAATTGCGGATAAAGTTTTGTTAAAACATACAGATAAACATTCCCGTTATACCAATAACCGTATTTAATATCATGCTCCGGCATATATGAATCATCGCTGAGAAGCAAATAAATCGGTTCTTCGTCGTATTGTTCCACGAGACCTTCTCCGGGAACGTAGAACAACTTCATTATTGCAGGCGCGGCGACTACTGCGAGACTGACGCACATTATCAGCGCGATTATTGCCATTACGGGTATCAGTCTGTATCTTCTCGCAGGTTTGACAAATTGCCGCTTCAACGATTTAGGAATCCTACCTTTCACGCGCCCGATTTCGTTCAATACTTCGGGTAAATCCTCTTCCGGGATATTTTTTATTTTTTCAAGTTTCATAATTAAATCCTTTCCTCTCAAGTATTTTTTGTAATTTTTCTTCCGCGCGGGTAAGGCGTTTGCACACGGTATTTGCAAGCATATTCATATCGCGCGCGATTTCTTTGTTCGTCTGCGAGAGATAATACTTGCGCAGAATCAATTCGCTGTCGGGTTTGCCGAGACTTTTAATTTCTTCCAGCAATTGCCGCGCGATGATACCGTCAGCAACGTCCGTTTCTTCAGAAATATCTTCCGTGAGTTCGTCGGATTGCTGTTTGCACAGCTTACGGTAGTGGTCAACGGCACGCCGCGACGCGATAATGCAGACGAAATTCTTCAAGGTATTTCCCTGCAAATTTATACTTTCGCGTTTGTTGTAGATTTCGAAGAAAACGTCGTTCGCGACTTCTTCGGCGTCCACTGTATAATTATATAATTTGCTCTTGACAACGGCATAAACAAGTGAATAGTATTTGTCGATGATTTTCGCTATGCCGTGTTCGGGATCGGCGATTAAATCGGATATTAACTTGTCGTCATTCAAAATCAAATCCCCCTTTGAGTGCGCCCTCATCTATATATTCGTAAAAGATATTAAAATAGTGACAACCGAGAATTGCTGTGAGTTAAAAAAATCAAAAAATTTACAATATCTTTAGAATATTGTTAATAAAGTATGGTATAATATATTAAAATTAAACAGGAGGCATGAAAAATATGGATTTTTATAAATTAATAAAGAAACCGGGGAAAAAATCCGCATGTGAAATACTCGTTAAAACAATAATAGTTGTAGGAGCACTTGCCGCCATTACGTTACTTGTCTGCGCACTCTATAGGAAGTGGAAAAAATGTACAACTATATCGGTTGATAACGATTTTGACGACGAATGGTTCTGCGACTGCGACGAACCCGAAAACGCGTGTTGTGCGGGTGAATGCGACGCTGAAGGAAATTGCGAAGATAAAGAAATATAACATGTAGGGGCGGTTATAGACGCATAAATGCGTCAGCCGCCCGTATATAATTTAATGGAAAAATTCAAATGGACAAAATAAAAATATCAAAGCCCGTATTGGTAGAGGGAAAATACGATAAAATAAAACTTGGAAGTATTCTTGACGCGGATATTATCACTACGGACGGGTTCAACGTTTTCAAAAACGATGAAAAACTCGCGCTCATCCGTAAAATCGCGGAGAAAAACGGCATTATAGTGCTGACGGACAGCGACGGCGCGGGTCTTGTCATCCGCAATTACATCAATTCGGCGCTTCCGAAAGAAAAGGTCACACATTTGTATATTCCGGAAATTGAGGGTAAGGAACGCAGAAAAAACAGCCCGTCAAAATCGGGTTTGATGGGTGTTGAGGGTATCGATGTTGAAAAGCTGAGAAAGATATTTGAACCTTTTTCTGGAGTTGGCAAAGTTAAGGGCAGACAAATCACGAAAGCCGATTTCTATCGTGACGGTTTTTCCGGCACGGACGGCAGCGCAGACAAACGCATCCAGCTCACACGCAAACTCGGTTTGCCCACGAATATGTCCGCTAACGCATTGCTTTGCGCGTTGAATCTGCTTTATACATACGAGGAATACATAAATTTAATCGGTGAGTTAGATGTTTAAAAAATACCGTGAACTGATTTTGTATATAATTATCGGCGTGCTGACGACGGCGGTAAATTACGCGATTTATTTTACATTGACCGCAATCGGCGTTTATTATATCGCGGCGCAGGTGATTTCCGTAGCGGTTTCGATTCTGTTCGCGTTCGTGACGAACAAAATCTACGTCTTCCAAGACAAACGCGCAGCTCCGCTCGTAATATTCGCGCAGCTCGCCACGTTCTCGGGATTCAGGTTAATATCCGGCGCGGCAGAAACGCTGATCCTGTATGTGTTCGTGGACTTTTTGTATTTTAACGATTCTATCGTTAAAATATTGGCGTCGATATTCGTCGTCGCGGTGAATTACGTATTCAGCAAGTTTATAATTTTTAGAAAGAAGAAAGTATGAAAGTTATCATCGCGAACCATGAATGTACGATCTGCTGGGGTGGCGTTTACTACTTCGCGCTGTCGGATTATCCGAACATTTCGCCGTGGGAGTTGAAGAAGCTGCTTGCGTTTATCGATTACGAAAAGCGCCATGGCAGGGAAACGGAAGTAATATTTGAGGAAGATGTTCCGCTGCCCGCGAAAATCACGGAATGTACATACTGCCGTCATCACGGCTGTCTGACGGAGTTTGTCTGCCACACGGCTATGCTCGAAAACGCGGTAAAAATTTTAAAATGCGGTAAATTGCTTTCGGCGGTTAAAGCGTTCGGCAAACCCGCCGCCGAACTTGTCTCAGATAAACGAAACGCCGCCGGCGATCCGGCGGATTATTTCGATTATATAATGTTCGCTTGGGGCAACTGTCAGGCCGGCGACCGCCTTGTCATGGAGCGAACACTCGGCAGAGGACCGACTGATGATGAATTAGAACACGCTCTAACTCCCGGTGTGCGGTTTTATTTTCGCTATGCGGATATTATCAAACACCCCGGCTATGTTTTCGACGGCTATCATCCCGCGAAAGTCAAAGACGAGATCGTGCTCGCGGATTATCCGCACATGTGTATCGCGCCAGAGCAATACAAGTCAGAACTTACGCCGGATGTATATTATCTGCCGCAGGACGGGCTGGGATTATTGGATTGGTCTGAGAGGGTTTATGAATTTGTCAGGTCGATAACGTAAGGGTTTGAGTTAACTATAAATTTAAAATTTATTTTTTCAACAGTTCCAACGCCATGTGTGCAGTCAAGAGATAGGTAAGTAAATTTGGGTGTCATATAGTGACCTCCTTTTGGAGTCCAAAAAAATGATAATGCGTTGTTTCTTCAAAGCCGCTTTTTATCGCGACATTTTCAGAATATTTTGACATAGCGGCGCCGTAATGCGGAATAAATCCGTTATTTATACAATAATTTGCATAATAAATTGTCATTAAGCTACCGAAATTATTTCCGCGAAAGTTCTCATGAACAAATATGTTTCTTATATTATAATAATTTTTATAATGGCGAACTACATCTAAATATCCGGCTAAAATATTGTTTGCATACACCAAAATCAACAAATCGGATTGGCGAAAATTATTCAAACGTTTGGGTAAAAATTCCCATTCGTCATTGTCAAAACTTTTGATTCTTTCTTTTTGTTCCGAAGACGCAATCGCTATTTTGACGTTATCGGGTATATTTAACGGCGGCAGTTTTTCATTTGCCAAAAGCGCGTAAATTCCCCAATCACAATCGCAAATATCCGAAATGCTGAAATATTTTCTGATAATATCAATTATCTGCAAATCAATATCC
>WREN01000037.1 GCA_009779295.1 Oscillospiraceae bacterium
CTTTATTAGCTTCAGCGCCCCATTTTATGGGAATAATAAAATTAGCGATCGGCGTAAAAATATTTTTGATTATGTCGGGAATCGAAAATTTACCTGCCATCCAAAGCGTCATAACGCTGTATAGAACAATTGTAACGAAAAAATTTGAAACACGCCATATTTCGCTTGCGCTAATAAATGAATTTAAAGCCAATATGAAAATAGGGATAAACATCAAAAGCGGTTTCTTTTTCGGAGCTAAAAGATACAAGAATACAAATTGTATGAGTACAAATATCGGCACGCTGATTCCGGCGTTTTTCGGCAAAATCAAATAAGAGAAACTTACCGCGGAAATTAATAGATAATATAACAATTTACGTTTCGTTGTTTTTTCCATTATAACTCCTTCATTTTCGATTATTTTAAATTTTTCTTTTATAAGAATAAAAATAAAAGTAATAATTATTACAATTAAGGGACCACCTAAGAAATATAAAAACATTTTTTACTCCTCCACGTATTCCAAAATATCTCCCGGCTGGCATTTCAAAACTTTGCAGATTTCTTCCAGTGTTGAAAACCTAATTGCTTTCGCTTTGCAATTTTTCAGAATTGAAAGATTCGCGGGAGTTATACTTACTTTCTCCGCAAACTCCATGAGACCTATTTTGCGCTTTGCCATCATTACGTCCAAATTCACTATTATAGGCATTTTTTCACACCGTCCAATCGTTTTCTTCTTTATAAGCTACGGCTTGTTTGAACAAATCTTTCAGAGTCAAACAAAACAAACCCAAAAGCGCGAATATTATTGTAATTATACATGACGCGATAGTAAACCAAAAAGTTAATTTGGTTATATAGATCATTGCGATTAAAAAACTTGCGACGGAACATCTTCTGAAACAATTGACATTTTTATAAACGAACGGATTACCGCCGAGCAGAGTTTTGAACATCGCCTTTAATTGCCACAAAATAAATACAGCACATATTCCCGATGAAATAAGCATTATGGTTAAAGGGATAACCGTTTCTTCTTTATACCCGAAAAACTTCGTCAGCGCAGGCATAATGAACGGTACCGCAATGCAGCACAAAATCCCGCCGTAAAACATAATATCCACTAACACCTTGGTTAAGTAGTGTACGAAACTATTTTTGTACATAGAAAAATACCTCCAGTCAGATTCTGGAGGTATTATATCACACTTTTAATCAATTGTCAATATATTTTTATCGAAAAACGATAAATTGTTATTGATTATCTTCTTCGATAAGAATACCTGAAGCAATCGCGTCAATATTTTCGCTTATCTCAGCGATAACCTTTGCTTCTTCGACCAAAGCCCGAATCGACAGATTAACCTTATGTTTTTCATTGTCAATAGCGGTAATTTTTGTATCAACAATCTGTCCGATTTTCAAAACATCCGCAGGCTGATTTATTTTATGGTCTGATATTTGCGAAATATGAATCAAACCGTCGATATTCGGGATGATTTCAGCGAACGCTCCAAACGGCATCATACTAACGATTTTAACCGTTACAACGTCGTCCACGTTATACTTACCGGTAAATATCGCCCACGGATTCGTGTCTTCAGTCTTATAACCGAGCGCGATTTTTTTAGTTTCCCTGTTGAAATTGATGATATAAACGACGATCTCATCGCCGATATTGAGAATTTCCGAAGGATGTTTGATACGCTGCCACGATAATTCGGAAGTATGTATCATTCCGTCCACTCCGCCTATATCAACGAACGTTCCGTATGAAGTAAACGATTTAACGGTCCCTTCGAATTTTTTGCCGACTTCAATGTTATTCCAAAAGTCATCTTCGCGTTGTTTGCGTTCTTCCCTGATCACGGCGCGTATTGAACCTACCGCGCGTTTGCGCTGCTCATTTACTTCAATAATTTTGATACGCTGAGTTGTTCCGACAAGCTGGTTTAAATCGCCGTTTATCGGCAAACCCGTCTGCGAAGCCGGAATAAATAACTTATATGAGTTTATAGTGATTATTATTCCGTTTCTTACTACTTCTGTAACTTTACCTTCGAGAATTTCATGGGTATCTACGGCTCCTACAATTTTTCTCCACATTAGGATACTTTCGATTTTCTTTCTTGACAGCGTCGCCACACCGTCGCGGTCGCTGACCAAAATTATAAACGCTTCAATTTCATCGCCGACTTTGTAAAATTCCCCTATGTTTTCAACCATATGTTCAGGCATTTCGTCCGTTGAGATTATACCTGTGACCTTAGCTCCAAGGTCAACATGAATTTCGTTCGGCGAAATAGATGTGATTATACCCTTAACGGTTTCTCCTGTATTTAAAGTTTTTAAAGAATTTTCAATCATATCGGCAAAAGCCGGTTCTGCAAAATTTGCTTCGCTGCCTCCTTGATTTTGTGTGCTGACCTCAATATCAGCCTCCATGTTTTCTTGTTCTTGCATTGTTTTTATTACCTCCTTGATTATACTGTCCGGCGTCGACGCGCCGGCAGCTATGCCCACAGTCATATGCGGTGATACATATTCTAACGGCAGATCGGAAATTGATTCTATAAAAAATGTAGCCGCCAAATTTTCTTTTGCGATATTATAGAGTTTATTGGTATTGGAGCTTTCCTTGTCGCCGATAATCAACATAATATCGACATTTTTTGACAAATTATAAACTTCCGCCTGACGTTTTTCTGTTACATTACATATTGTATCAAAAATTAACGGATTTGTACAGACCTTTTTGATAAATTCTTGACAAATAATCCATTCTTTTTGATTTTGTGTCGTTTGAGCGACCGCAACCACCGAAATATTTTCCAGCAATTGCCTGTTTGCGGTCAATTCATCATAAGACGAGCATACTAAAGTTTTTCCTTTTGCGTAACTTTTTATACCTTCAACTTCCGGGTGAGACTCGTCTCCGCTGATAACGGTCAGTTCCGCCGGATTATTCTCCACGATGCGATGTATTTTTTTTACATCCGGACATGTGCAGTCGATGACTTTGATATTCGGGTTAGAATTCAATTTATCGTTTAAATGTTTCGGAATCCCGTGCGCTCGGATAACAACGGTTCCTATTATGCCGTCAATATCGTCAATACATTTTATCCCGCGCAATTCCAAATCGTTTAAAATCGTGTGGTTGTGAATTAATTTGCCGATAGTGTAAATTGGTTCATCCGTTGTTAAATTGCAGACTGTTTCCACCGCCCGCCGTACACCGAAACAGAATCCGCAATAATTGGCTTTAACTATTTTCATATCAATTCTACGACCTTCTCAAAAATATATCTCGCCGCGGCTTCGTATTCGCTGCGCGCTCCGGTCTCGAAATTCAATTCGTCGTAGTAAATCGGTTTGCCGATACGAAAGTTTACTCGTTTGAACGGACGGATTTTAAATTTTTTTGTTTCGATCGCTATCGGCAATACCGGAACTTTTGTGCGATACGCGAACATTCCGATTCCGTTATGCGTTTTTGTTTCGGACGGATGAACTCCCGGAAATCTTGTGCCTTGCGGATAAATCGCGACTATTTCTCCGCCTTCGAGCAAAGTTATCGTCTTTTTAATCGACGCCACGTCAGATTTTCCGCGTTCGATCGGATATGCTCCGAGTGCTGTGATGAGTTGTTTAATCAGCGGAATTTTGAACAATTCGGCTTTCGCGAAATACCGAACCTGCCGTTTCAAACACGCGGCTAAAATGATCACGTCGTGGTTGGAGAGATGGTTGGCGCACGCGATATAACCGCCCTCAAGCGGTTCGTTTTCCGCTCCGAAAATCTTTATGTTGTAAAAAAATCTAAAAAATTTCGCTAAAATTATATATAAAACTCTGTAAAATTTATTTTCTCCCATATTTCTTCAACTTCTCGTCAATTATTTTCATCGCGGCGTTTAACGTTTCTTCTTCCGTAAAGCTCGAATTGTCAATCAATACCGCGTCTGCGGCGGCAACTGCCGGCGCAATATTGCGCGAACTGTCGTTTTTATCGCGACGTTCCATATCTGTAAATACTTCTTCGAACGTAATATTCTGCCCTTTTGCTATGAGTTCCGCGTAACGCCGTTTCGCCCTCTCTTCTACGTTCGGACACAGGAAAATCTTCACCTGCGCGTCCGGCATAATAACGGTTCCGATATCGCGCCCGTCCATTACGATATTGTAGTTATCGGCGGCGTTACGCTGGATATCAAGCAGGAACGCCCGCACTTCCGCTTTCGCCGAGACTTCCGATGCGTAGAGGGAAATCTCGTTCCTGCGGATTTCCGCGGTCACGTCAACGCCGTTCAGATACATGATCTGCTTGCCGTCAACATATTCGGCGCGGACGTTAATTTTACTCAAATCCAAATCTTTATTTTGATAATTGTACAACCCAATCGTGCGGTAAAGTGCGCCCGTATCGAGGTACATGAACCCCAGCGCCGCCGCGATATTCTTCGCGAGCGTACTCTTTCCCGCGCCCGACGGACCGTCAATGGCTATTTTAAACATATTTTTTTCTCCTTAACGGTATTTGTGTAACACAGTATCGTCCCAAACTTGCGCTTCTATAAATTTAAGATACATCCCAATGTTTTTGCCTTCCGGAAATGGGAAATAACGTTTTTTCATATTGTATTCCGGGTCTTCGGGAAACCCGTATTTATCGATTAGTTTTAATATCCCGTCATATTTAAAAACTTCTCCCCACCATTCCTCGCCTGTATTTAACGAAGCTCTGAATACGGGAAACATATCGCCGTATGTAAACGATACGGTATCAAGGTCAAATTCATCGACCGGAATTTTTATATAAGTCGGATTGTTATACCATGTTTCCATGCCTTTATTCGCGCCTAATGTAAAATATACAGGCGCGGTGCGGACTGGTTTGCCGCCAATTTCGATAAACTTATCACGCACTATTTTTTCCATATTATACCGTCGGTTCAAATACCATTCAGGCGTAGTTACCCCCGAATTGGGATTTTCCGCCCGATATGCGGTATATACTACGAGAGCTTCTTCGAATGGGAGTGCCGTTATTGTGCGGAAAGGTTCGCAGGTTTTTTCATAATAGTGGTACAAATAATTTGTTTCATTCATTGTATTGCTCCTCTTGACGCCAACACCGCAGTAGAAAACGCGATCTGCAGATTGAATCCGCCTGTATATCCGTCAACGTCAATTACTTCTCCGGCAAAATACAATCCGCGCACTTTCTTCGATTGCATCATTTTCGGGTCTAACTCCCTGCAATCTACTCCGCCCGATGTGATGATTGCCTCTTCAATTGGACGGAAACATTTCAATTTCAGCGTCAGCGATTTTATCAATTTTAATAATTTTGAACGTTCTTCTTGCGTGATTAAATTTACTTTCTTGTATGGATCAATTCCCGAAAGTGAAATTATCACCGGAATCATTTTTTGCGGAAGCAAATCGTTCAGCGCGTTTGAAAAATTCTTGTTTATGTTTTTTGTGAAATCCGAAAGCAATCTATTATCTAAAGTTTTCTCGTCGAGCGCGGGTTTCAAATCTATTTGGATTTTGTAATCCTTAACCTCGCGCATATACGCCGACGCGCTCAGTATTACCGGGCCGGACAATCCGAAGTGCGTAAACAGCAATTCGCCGAAATCGCTGTAAATCACTTTGTCGCTTATTATCTTAATCGCGACATTCTTCAACGACAGCCCCTGCAAATCCCCGCACCACTTCTCCTCGACTTCAATCGGCACAAGCGACGGTTTCAGCGGCGTGACGTTGAGTCCGGCGGCTTGCGCGAATTTGTAACCGTCGCCGGTTGAACCGGTCAGCGGGTAAGACAAACCGCCCGTACAAACGATAACCGCGTCGTAGGCGTAAAATTTATTTCCCGTTTTCAATCCTGTTACTTGCCCGTTCTCGATACAAATTTCCGTGACAGTGTTCTGAACGATGGGACATTTTATAGCTTTACGCAATGCGTTCACTACGTCAGCCGCTTTGTCCGAAACGGGAAAGACGCGGTTGCCGCGCTCCGTCTTCAGCGGAACGCCCAGCTTCTCGAAGAACGCCATCGTATCAGCGGGCGAAAACGCATTTAACGCCGCGTATAAAAATTTCGGATTGACCGGAATGTTCGTCAGAAACTCATCAACCGTGCAGTTGTTGGTTATATTGCACCGACCCTTACCTGTAATCGCGAGCTTCTTGCCCAACATGGGGTTCTTCTCGAACAGCGTCACGTCCGCTTCGGCTTGGACTGCCGCCATCATTCCCGCCGCTCCTCCGCCGATTATTGCAATCTTTTTACTCATGAGTTTTCTCATACACTTCGTATTCTTCCCAGATATTTTCAAGTTTCCCGAAAATATCAATGAATTCTTCCTGCTTGATTTTGCTTATCGCAACAATTAAAGCGTTTATGATACTCAGCGGCGCCACGAGAGAATCGACGAATGAAGCCATATCGCTTTTAGCAAGCAACAGACTGTCCGCGCTTTCCGCAATCGGCGACAACTTGCTGTCGGTCAGCGCGATTATATGCGCTCCGATATGTTTAGCGTATTCAACCGAACGCACCACGTTCTTGGAATAGCGCGGAAACGTAATAGCGATCAGCACGTCTTCTTTATTCAAACGTAAAATCTGTTCAAACAATTCGCTTCCGCTTGTCGTTTGCACGAGAGTAACGTTCGCGAAAATTAAGCGAAAGTAAAAACTCAGAAATGCCGCGAGTGAAGCCGCGCTCCGCATACCTACGATGTAAATCATTTTAGCATCTATAATTGCTGACACCGCCCTGTTAAAATCGTCGCGGTCAATCGTATCGAGTGTCGAACGGATTTTGGTTATGTCGGAATTTAACACTTTTTCAAGCACGTCCGAATCGCCGATACGCTTATTCGTTATTTCAATACGTTGAAGTGAGGTCAGTTTCGTGCGGATAAGTTCCTGCAACGATTGCTGCAATTCGGGATACCCGGCAAAACCCAATTCAATGGCGAACCGCACGACAGTCGATTCGGAAACGTTTACCTGCGAACCGAGTTTTGCCGCGGTTATATACGCGGCTTTGTCGTAATGTTCAAGTATAAAATTTCCGATAGCGCGCCGGTTTTTTGACATGCTCGGCAGAAGCACTTCGATTTTTTTCAATAAATCTTGTTTCATCATTTCTTTCCTATGGCATTTATGCCGATATCTTTTCGGTAGTGGGCGTTTTTAAAATTTATTTGTGATACCGCGTTATACGATTTTGACAGGGCCGTTTTCAAATCTTCAGCCAGCGCCGTGACACATAATACGCGCCCGCCGTTTGTAACGAGTTTACCGGATTCGTTGATTTTTGTTCCCGCGTGGTAAATTATTAAATCTTCGTTGTTTTCTATTAAATTTATTTCAAAACCTGTTTCGTATTTGACCGGGTAGCCGCCCGACGCCATCACGACGCATGCGGCGGCGTTGTCATGCCATTCTATATTTATATCCGCTAACTTGCCGTCGATCACGGCGTCGATTATGTCAATCAAATCGGTTTTCAATCGTGGTAATACAACCTGTGCTTCAGGGTCGCCGAAACGTGCGTTGTATTCGATGACTTTCGGGCCGTCGGGAGTTATCATCAATTGAAAATATATTACGCCTTTGAACGTGCTGTTTTCCTTATTCATCGCATTAATTGTCGGTTTGAAGATTGTTTCCATACATAATTCGGCGAGTTCCGGAGTGTAAATCCGGCTCGGCGAGAATGCGCCCATTCCGCCTGTATTCGGACCTTCGTCGTTGTCGTATACCTGTTTGTGATCCTGCGACGAAACCATCGGAACCACAACATTGCCGTCTGTAAATGCGAGAATAGTTACCTCTGTTCCGGTCATAAATTCTTCGATGACAATATTATTGCCGGAATTTCCGAAAACCTTGTCCTCCATGATTGTATTTATCGCTGTAACCGCTTCATCGTAATTATCGGCGCTTATCGCGCCTTTACCGACAGCGAGCCCGTCCGCTTTGATAAAAATTGGGTAATTTATTGTTTTTATATATTTAATTGCGTCTTTGGAATTATCAAACGTTTGGTATGCTGCGGTCGGGATGTTGTATTTTTTCATTAAGCCTTTCGAAAAAACTTTGCTTCCTTCAAGTCTCGCGGCTTTTTTGTTCGGACCGAACGCGCGGATGCCCGCTTCATTCAAGCGGTCAACCATTCCGAGCGCGAGCGGATCGTCCGGCGCCACGAATACTAAATCGATATTTAAATTTTTTGCTGCTTCTACGATAGCGTCAATATCAGTCGCTTTATACGGCAGACATTCCGCGAGTTCGGCAATGCCGGCATTTCCGGGCGACGCATAGATTTTTCCGGCGCGTATACTTTGATTTAATTTATGTACGATAGCGTGTTCGCGTCCACCGCTTCCGACAACAAGAATATCCATTTTATCATCCTTTCTCAACATACATATATATCATTATATTTTATATTACTAAATATGTCAAGAGAGAATAAAAAACTATTGACAAAATTATGTGTTTGTGATAAAATATATAGGCGTTTAAAAACATGCGGATGTAGTACAATGGTAGTACTCCAGCCTTCCAAGCTGGTTGCGTGGGTTCGATTCCCATCATCCGCTCCAGAAGTGGCAATACTGATAAAGTATTGCCACTGTTATATTCATTGGATAAACCGTTGCGGCATAAGAAAATAATGAAAATCTATTATTGTTTTATATAATTTTTTATGGTATAATTAATTTATACTTTGGACAGGAGAAATGAAGATTTATGTACATTTTACAAAACGCGTTGAAAAATATAGCGCGTAACAAGGGCAGAAATATTTTGATGGGTGCGATCATCCTCGTAATCATTGTAACCACGGTTATTTCACTTATCATCAATACCGCGTCCGGCGCTATTATTCAGGACTACAAAACGCGGTTCGGTACAAGAGTATATATCAACCCTGACACTTCAAGAGTTTCTGTAATGTCCGGCAGACAGTCTGAGCAGACCGTACCGTTACCTGTTGTTTACGCGGCTCTTGCCGGTTCCGATTGCCTGATGAGCGCGGATTTGTCATGCCATGTGCCGTCAGTAAGCGATACCCTTTTAGGCTTGGGCGAAAGTACCGGCGGCGCGGTTCCCATTTCACCCGGCGGTTCTTTCACAAAATTCCCGACAATGAACGTGAAGGGTTATACAAGCCCCGAACGGCTTGACGATTTCAAAAACGGTTACAGAGGAATAACGTCCGGCACTTTCCCTGTCAGCAACAATGAGTGTATTGTCAGCGAAGATTTTGCGGCGTTAAACAACATAAAAGTTGGAGACATTATAGACATAGCGCAGGGCATGGTTGAGGATAATCCTTTGTCGCTGAAAGTTGTGGGCATATACTTTGACTTTACCGCAAATATGTTTGGAGCCGCAATAGACGCCCCTGCCGCTATAAATGTGCGGAACGATATAATAACAAATTACGAAACGGCTTCCATTTTCGGCAAATCAGACCCCCGCGTAGATACTGCCGAATATTTCCTGAAAAGTCCTGACCTTTTACTCAAATTTGAAAGTGAGGCGCGCGCCGCCGGATTGTCCTATGATTACAAAGTGACGACAGACGAAGAGGCATATAACAGGGTAGTAGGACCCGTCCTTGGAATGGCGAAAATATCGTTTACGTTTATGACTGTGGTTTTGATATTGGGCGGCTTGATTTTGATACTGCTTGCCGCGCTCTCCATACGTGAGCGCAAATATGAAGTCGGTGTACTGCGGGCTATGGGTATGAAAAAGCATAGGGTCGCCTTCGGACTGATTTTTGAAAGTTTGGTTATAACGGCTGTATGTTTGATAGTCGGTCTTGGCATTGGCGCGGCAGTTGCACAACCGGTATCGGATATATTGTTACATGGGCAGGTAACCGCCGCCGAATCAAACGCTGATTCGGGTACGGGTATGTATTACGCCGGTGTACAAACGGATTCAAACGCGAAACCGCTGACGGATCTGGACGTGAATTTGAATTTAAAAGTAGTGATGCTGATTATTTTAATATCGCTGCTGCTCGTTTCGGTTTCAAGCGTAACAGGCATTATTTACATTACAAAATACGAACCGATAAAAATACTTATGGAAAGAAATTAATTATTCAATTGTGTAGTACAAGCAGTGGAAGATATTAAAGCGTATTTTTTGTTGATTAAATTTTAAAATTTAGGAGGATTCCAAATGAAAATGAAAAAAATTAAACCAACCACAGTGCTTTTGATTGTTTGTCTTATTTTATTAGTTTTATTAGCCTGTTCATCAGATGAAGTCAGCCCGACTAATACAGAAGCAGGAAATATTGAAAATACCGCGTCAACGCAAGTTGATGAAAGTTCGCAGTTTATAGCGGACGACCTTCCCGAAGGTCTTGACCTTTCCGGCAAAGAAGTAAAAATTTTCATCGGAAATTATAACAACGCGTATATAGAGGATATGTACAGCCCTGAAGCAACCGGAAACCGTTTATCAGACGCAGTCTATTATGTGGTAAAAAATGTTGAGGACCGGCTGAATGTACGGCTTAAATATGACTACACGACATATACCTGGGATGAAATGACCGCGTTTCAAAATAAGATAATATCCGGTATTCTTGCCGGTGATAATTCATTCGACATACTTTTTGACGTTATGAATTATTCATCGTATATGATTGATAACGCTTATTTCATAAACCTCACCGAAACAAAATATATCGACTTAAGCAAACCGTGGTATAATCATACAGTCCTCGGAAATATGCCTGACGGCAATATTTACTTTCTTTCCGGACAGTTTTCGCTTGCGAATATAAAAAATGTATTTGCCGTATACTTCAACGACAACCTGTATAAAAGTCTCGGCAAAAACGAAGATTTGTATAATATAGTCGATTCGGGTAAGTGGACGCTTGACAAGCTCGAAGAGATGATAAAAGATGTTTATGCCGACGTAAACGGAAACGGCGAACCCGATAGCGGCGACCGCTTCGGGTTGACGTTCGGGGATGAAAACAAATATTTAGGATTCATAAAATCGTTAGGAATGGATATATTCATTAAAAAGGGTAACAGTTATGAATTCGCTTACGACAACGAGCGCGCCCTTGAAGTAATAGCAAGATTATGTCCGTTTATCAACGCGAATATAAACGTACTCTCTGTTTTAAAGCATGGGGGCAATAATAATACCGATTTTGCGGTTTCGTCCGGCGGTGGAAACTTTACGAATAAATCATTTATCGAAGGAAATTCGTTATTCACTTTTTCGCTTGTCGCCGATGCGGCGGCTATAGTGCCGGCGATAGATTTCAACCATGGTTTGTTACCGTATCCGAAATGGAATGAAACACAGGAAAGTTATTATAATATGCTCCAGCGTAATTGCTTTGTTCTGATGCCGGTAAGAGCTATATGTGGCTGTACCGTACGGGCGGCGATGCTGAACGTTCGATCGTGCTGTATGAGTACCAGCCCGAAAGCAGCAGCAAACATCCTGAAATCTTTCTGAAAGAGTTCAAGGGTTACTTGCATGCC
>WREN01000038.1 GCA_009779295.1 Oscillospiraceae bacterium
AAAGTTGTAAGACGGTTCATATCCATATCTATTTGCACTATACCTTCGCTGTCCCTGCTTGACATCCTAGCGTCGCTTGAACCAAGCATATAGTTATTGAATATGTACCAGTCAAACTGCAACCCGAATTGATCGCTGACATCCGCGACGCCGTCGCCGTTCAAATCCTCATACATTTCTTTGCATTTATCGGCGAAGACGTCATATGTCCACTTGCCGTCAAGCGCAATTTTGTATAATTCATCCGGGTCGCCGTAATAGTTATTATAAATATGCTTGTTATAAAACACGCACGTCGTATACGAAATCAAAGTGAATGAAGAATCGCCGAATACCAAATTATACGATTTACCATCGTGAGATATTTCTTTTATAGTTCTCGTATTCCACCACGGTTGTTCTAAATCAAGATACGGCATACTGCTCAAGTCCATAAAGAAGGGAGTTGTGGGCGACGTACCATACGTACAAATCATATTCAAGTTCATACTAATCAAATCATATACGTCGTCGCCCGAAAGACATATAATTCGTATGTCTTCAATCGTGCCGCTGAATTCATCTCCGCGCGGGCAAACGCCCAGTTTAAACTTAACATTTAATCTTTCCTGCACGCGAATATTTTTGTCATACACAGCGTCATTGACGATGTCGCCGTTAAGTTCATTCGGAAAATCCAATTCCCATTGATTGTTCGCGCGTTTCAATATCCGTATCTCCTGCCCGTTGAAATTCAAATCAGCCGGAAGGCTATCTTTTTTGTTGATACGCGCGTTAGGATCTAATACTTCCGCGGTTTGTTCTTCGGCGTATTGTCTTGAAGTTTCGTCGTCTGGTCTATTTTCGCCGCCGCACGCTATAAATAATTGCAGGATAAATAATAATATTATTATTGCTGACGCTAATTTTTTTTTCATTTTTATGCCACTCCATTTGATAGATTATTAATAAGTTTTTCAAGAGCACTTTTATAACTGGTTTCATTCTTCGCGTAATATGACATCAGGTCCGTACTTTTGCTCCCGTCCACTACATAATATACGATTTGCGCGGATTGATTCAAATGGTTTAAATATGTAAACAGAAAATCGATATATGCCGCCGAATTAACAATATCAATGACCTGCCCGGAATATTCGTCGCGCGAATATTTCGTTTTTAACGCGACTTCGTAATATACTTCCGTTACGGTGCGGTAACTCTCAGCGGCCAGCGCTTCAATCACGGCGCAAACGGTTTCCGCGATTTTACAAGTTCCCGGCACGCATACCACCGAGGTGTTGATGTTGATAAGGCTGCGGTACTCTTTTTGCTGTTCGTCAAGTTTCGGCATCGGCAGTATACCGTAATCGTCCTCCAACGCCCTGAACGCCAACGCTCCGTTTAAATATACCGGGTAAAACGCCATTTGCCGGTTCATAAATACAGGATTCAACGCCGGCGCGTCTTTGGAATAATAATCAACGCCGAGATTGTTGTAACAAAGATCATACATTTTTTCGCAGAAAGTTAAAAGGCGGTTCATATCCATATCCAAATAAACGAAACCGTTCGTATCCCTGCCGGTCATCCTCGCGTCGGACGAGCCGCAGATAACGTTACGAAACGTCCACCATTCGAACGTCGAACCGTATTGGTCGTCAGGGTCGGCAACGCCGTCGCCGTTTATATCGAGGTATAATCCCCTGCATTTTTCGCCGAAATAATCGAGCGTCCATTTGCCGTCCAGCGCAACACCGTAAAGCGCGTCCGGGTCGCCGTAAACGTCGTTGTACATATTTTTATTATAAAATACCGAAGCGGCATACGCAATAGTAGTAAGCGAAACTTCGCCGATCAAATATTTAATCGATTCGTTGTCATGCGATAATTCCATTATTGACGTTTTATTCCACCACGGCTGTTCAAAATCGAGATACGGCATATCCTGCAGATCCATATAATAAATAGTCGTCAACGCGATGTATGTGCAGTAATATAAAGGAATACAAAGAAGGTCATAAACATCGTCGCCCGCAAGGAATATATTATGCAAACCGTTAAATATACTTGTCTCGTTTTGACCGTCAAACGGCAAAGACCCGTACGTGAACTTAACGTTCAGCCTTTCCTGCACGCGGATATTCTTGTCGTAAACAGCATCCGTAACGATGTCGCCGGTCGCTTCCGCCGGAAAGTCCATCGAAGCATACGGCGGCAGTAATATACGTATTTCCTGCCCGCCGAAATTTAAATCGGCAGGCAGATTATCTTTTCTGTTGATGCGCGCGTTGGGGTCGGAAACTTCATTTTCTTCTTCAATTCCGTATACTCTTGTCGTTTCCTCTTCTTTGCCGTTGCCGCACGCGATAAATAATTGTATAATAAATAATACTGCCAATATAACAGTTAATAACTTCTTCGTATCCATATTATACAATTCCCTCTGTCAGAACGGTGATGAGTTTATCAAGTGAGGTTTTATACGCATTTTCATTCTTTGTATAATGCGACATCAAATCTGTATTCTTATTCTGACTTACTACCTGATGTACTATAAAAGCGGACTGATTTAAATGATTTACATATGTTGTTAAGAAATCGATATATGACGTAGAATTTACAAGGTCAATAACTTGCCCGGAATAGTCGTCACGGGAATATTTCGTCTTTAACGCGACTTCGTAATATACTTCCGTTACAGTACGGTAACCTTCAGCGGCTGACGCTTCAAGTACTGCGGCCACGGTTTCGGGGATTTTACATGTATAGGGTACGCATAATACCGATGTGTTAATATTTATAAGGCTCTTGTATTCTTTTTGCGTTTCGTCAATTTTCGGAAGCGGCAGAATACCGTAATCGTCGTCCATTGCCCTGAAACCCATCGCGCCGTGTAAATATAACGGATAGAAAACCATTTGACGGTTCAAATACAACGGAGTCAATAAAGGAGCTGTTCCCGGATAATAATCGACGCCGATATTATTGTAACAAAGGTCATACATTTTTTCGCAGAAAGTTAAGAGGCGGTTCAAATCCATATCTATTTGAATTATGCCGTCACTGTCTCTGCTCGACCTTCTTGCGTCGCCCGCGCCGCATAAAATATTATAGAACGTCCACCATTCGAACGTCATGCCGTATTGATCGTCTCCGTCGGCAACTCCATCGCCGTTCACGTCTACATATAATCCTTTACATTTTTCACTGAGATAATCAAATGTCCATTTGCCGTCAAGCGCAATTCCGTAAAGAGAGTCCGGGTCGCCGTATACATCATTGTACATATTTTTATTATAAAATACCGCTCCCGCGTATGCTAAAGAACTGAGAGACGCTTCACCGACTAAATATTTTATAGTTTTATTGTCATGCGATATATCGAGCATAGAACCTTTATTCCACCACGGCTGGTCGAAATCAAGATATGGCATATTTTGCATTTCCATATAAAAAACAGTCGTTACCGATCCGTATGTACAATAAGCTAAAGACATACTGACAAGGTCGTATACGTCGTCACCCGCAAGGAACATATTTTTCATATCGTCAAGCGCGCCGCTCCAATCACCGCCGCGCGGCAACTCGCCGTATGAAAATTTTACGTTCAATCTTTCCTGTACGCGGGTATTTTTATCATACACAGCGTCATTCACGATGTCGCCGGTGCTTTTTTCGGGATAATCCATTGTATTGAGCAGAGGTAACAATATCCTTATTTCCTGTCCGTCAAAGTTTAAGTCATTCGGTAAGTTATCTTTTTTGTTGATTCGAGCGTTAGGGTCCGAGACCTCTTCGGTCTCTTCATTTCCAGAAATCCCCCCCCCGGAAATATCTGGATTGGTTTTATCTCCGTCGCCGCATGCCATTACGATTGGCAAAATAAATAACAAAGCAAGTAATAATGCAAATATTTTTTTATTCTTCATACGTCGTTTCACCTTTTCCATTCAATAGATCGATTATGCTTGTGGGATGAGTCACACGGTATTTTACGCTCTTCCCGTCGCCTTCAGGCCGCGTCACCATTTCGAGCGTATAGGGCGCTTTGATGTCGGGCAATTTAAATGTTTCAGGATGGGTTTTGAATCTTGTCAGCGCGTCATAGGCGTTCTTTTTGATGATTTCGCGCGCTTTTTCCGGATGGTAATGAACGGCGCCCAAATTTCTCGCCGCGTATTTTTCCACGTTACATTCGTCGCCTGAACCTGGCGTCACTCCAAACTTAACTACAGCCGTCTGGATTCCAGGAACGATCGCCTCAGCTTCTTTCGTGAGCGCAAGGCAACCGGATGCAAATATAGGCGTTACGCCCAATTCCATTGATACTACGACTTCCTCGCCCAATTCGCCTACGGAAACGCCGTTGATTTTTCTTTCAATAACATGGAATGACCCGGTATGGCATATATGCCCGTATTCGGTGCCTGCTTTCGGGTGCTGGCCTATCCACGCTATCGCGTCAAAACTTGAATCGTTTCCGAAAGGATACGGTCCGTTCCATCCGCGCTGATACATAACGCGGTTATCAAGCAATTCAACGTTGATTCCTCCCGCGCCGTGACCGTCGGCAACCAGTATTTCCGTAGCGCCCGCGTTAAAAAAACCTTCAATTGCCGCGTTTATTTCCATCGTAAGCAATCTTTTTCCCGCTTCGTAATAACACCCTTCGGGATGAGTCCAGTCTAGCGCGTTCACCATTCCGGCAACGCCTTCCATGTCAGTCATAATAAAAATTTTCATATTAATCACCTTTCTATATAAATTATAAATTAAATTTTTACAAAAGCATTAAAATATTTAATCCCCAATTGATGTAACGCTTCTCTCGAAAAATGTATCCCGTCTTCAATACCGGTATCTTGACGGTTTGAGTGCAATTCAGCCGTTTCCACAAACGCAGAATGACCGATTGCGATGCCAACATCTTTTATCGCTTGTATTACCGGTTCGGTTTGAGAGAGGCAGGTGGTTTTCCATTCATAACAAAAATCTCCGGCGATGAACGGTATATCGGGGCAATTGTAAGTTGTGCGGACAGAATCTACAAGCGTTTTCAAATTGTTGTAATGTACTTCATAGGAAACGTTCAGAATTGCGTCCGTTTCGCCCTGATGCCACAAGAACGCGACAAGTTTGTTTTGCGGATTTAAATCCAGCGCCGTTTTGATCATTTCCATCATTTTCAAATAGAGGTCGTCATTCATTCCCCAGCGGTTATCGAGCCAACCCGTTCCGCCGACGGCCGCGCGGAGAATCAATATTTTACGCCCTTCGGAAAGCCTGCCGCTTTTTATGTATTCCTTTGAAAAACTCAAAGAAAAATCATGCGCCGTAACCTTATCTCCGGAAACCGAGTCGAACCAATATGTCGGTTCAGCAATGAAAATTTTTAGATCAGGCTGCATGTACAAAATATCCTCGGTCGGGATATATTCTTCGGTTATGAATCCTATTCCGCTGCCTACCGCGTTTGACTGCCCTGCCTGGATAAAAATATCGTATACATCGTTTTTTGTGTTTTCCATTTTTATCACCTTTTTATATTATTTAATTATTTATTTTTCCAGCTAAATTTTCTGCGTTTTCAACTATGGAATTTTCAAAATCCATATAACGCAGCAGTTTGATCGCGTTTCGGGTATTTGATATGCCATCGTTGATTTTGTAATCGAAAACCATTCCGTCTCCTGTTATCATTTCGCGGAAATGGTAATTGTCAAGTTTATCCATATGCATTTGTGCGAGTTCGATATCATGCGACGCCACGACGCAAAGGCAGTCTTTATCGTTTAAGTAATTCAATATCGACGAAGACGCAGCTATACGTTCAACCGTATTTGTGCCGCGCAGAATTTCGTCTATGTAACAAACGCAACGGACGATCCGCATTTTATCAAGGATTCTTTTGAGAGATTTGATTTCGGTAATAAAATAACTTTCGCCTTCTGTGATATTATCTCTGACAGCCATTGAAGTCAAAACAAGCGAAAACTGCGTCGCGAATTCTTTTGCGGTACATGTGAAAATTGTCTGCGCCAAAATTCCGTTGATCGCGAGCGCTTTGACAAAAGTTGATTTGCCTGAAGCGTTTGACCCTGTGATAATACTGTTTTTTTGTATCAATCCGCTGTTAGGTACAGGATCGGACAACAACGGGTGATATATTTCCTCAAACTTTATGTGTTTCTCATCGTGAAATACAGGCGTGGAACAAAAATTATTAATCAAACTTTCCCTGAATGAGAGTACGCATATCGATATATCGATTTCGCCCAACGTTTTGTATAATTCGTGGAATTGTTCCTTATGTATTGAGAATCCGGAAAAAATTTTGTTATAGTTTCTTATATCGGACAAACGCAATATCCGCCAGTATTCGTAAAATATTCCCTCAATGCTGTTCACTTGCTGCAAAATATTCGCGCCTTTTTTCATTGATGACTTGAATGTTTGAAACAACGGCTGCGATTGTTGAATGAAAGGCTCAGCTTTGAAATTTTTAACCAGCTTTCCGCAGCACCAAATCAACGATGAGAAATATCGGATCGTCGGAAGCGATGTTTCCATTTTGCGTTTTGTTACAATATATATAACAAAATTCACCATGAAAGAAATAATAAAAGAAATTACTCCGATGAACGCGTTAAAAATGACAGCAAGCAAACACAAAAACGGAATTACCGAAAGGATTTTATAAATTACCGGAATCCCCAACAATTTTAAATCAGAACTATAAATCATTGCCGGAATCCCATTATAGTTTATCTTCCCTAATTTCGCAAGATATACTTGAAGTTTCAAGCGTTCTTCGGGATTATCTTTTAGAAATATGATAAACTCTTCTCTTTTTAAAAGTTTAGATTCATCAAACTGCGGTTCGTGCAGGCAGTTATACAAATATTCTTCGCCGACCGAGGTATGACACACGTTGATTCGACGGAAAACTTTATCCATATCAAGATCGTCCCACGTTATATCGTCGATTACACGGGGATTTTCTTCTTGATATAGCCGATACATTTCTATACTGTCCAGCGAATACTCGGATTGTTTCGGCGGTTTCCCAAAAGATTCATTAAGTTTGCGTCTTAATTTTCTATTCAAAAAATTATACAAGCCAGTCATCATATTCAATAACTACTTCATCTACCCATCGTATCAATTCATACAGACATAGATTTTTTCCGGCCCGTGTCATTATCACCGCGATATAATCTCTGACCCCGAAAACTACTCCCGCATCGTGATACCCCACAGGATTCCAACCGGATTTGTGCGCTATAACATCATATTTAAGCGTATCTTTGAGTTCATTATATAAATTATTCGTCAGATAATCCCATAAAAGTTTGCCTTCGTCGCACGTATCCTTGAAATTGTATATTGCTTCCCAAATAAGCCCCAATTCATGCGGCGAATAATTTCCCCATTTATCGGCGTTACTTATCTCATGTTCGCAGCCGATTTGTTTCATCATGGCGTTGTAACCGTCGAAACCGAAAAAGTCAAGCAGCATATAATACGCCACATTGTCGCTGTTGTACAGCATCCGGTATAGAAGCGCCCTGATCGTAAACACCGTACCGAATTCGCTGTTTTGAGTATCGCCGGAACCGGTTATTAAATGTTTTTCCCTGAATGTCATCAAGTCGGTAAACTTAGCGTGACCGACCGCAATCTGATTAAAACAGTACAAAGCATACCCCGCCTTAACCGTGCTTGCCGTTGAAAATTTCATATCAGCATTATATCCTAATGACATTTTTGTGTCAAGGTCAATTAAATAAATTCCCGCGTCAAATTTATATTTGTTTAATATTTCCGTTAATTTATTTTGTTTCGTTTCGCTTACCGTATATTCGCTGTGATTGATTGTAATGCCTTCTTCGTCGAACCGGTCGTTTTTATTGTGAATCGAAGAAATATCTGTTTTAGGATTATCGTGTATTTCATCTTTCTTTGTTACCGGAGTTAATTCAAGTTTGTTCATGTCCACCAACGTAACGACGGTATCAATACCCTCTCCTGAATTGCAGGAAGTTAATATTAATATTAATAAAACAACTAAAAATATTTTCATCCGAGCGACATATATTGTTCGATCAAAGTTTCGAGTTTCGCCTGAACGGTTTCTTCAACGGAAGCGTAATAAGAAGAGAAGTTTTTATTTTTATCTCTCATAAGTAAACGCATGAACACGCCGAGATCGTTCAATTCGTAGTGATACATAAACGCGAATTCATATGTAATCGTGTCGTGCATAATATCAAGCATTTTAACAGCGGATTCGTTTGAGTCGCGCATATATTTATTTTTCAGCGCAACGTCAAAATAAACCGGCGTAACCATTCTGTAACCCTGATATGACATTTCTTCCATCACGGCGCAAACTATATCGAAGGTTTCGTTTGAAACTGTTATCGGAACGGAGAAGAGCGACATTATATTCATCGGCAGCGTCAAATAATTATCTTGCAAAGCATTATATTTCGGGAACGGCACGATACCGTAATCGGTTTCCATATCGCGTAAAAATTCTGAAACATAAAGGAAACTCGGCAGCATCATCATCGTGTTACTCTTGAACATATTCGGCGCGGTGATATTTGTCGTTTCATTTGCCGCTAATAATTCAAGGCATCCTTCATTTTCATATATCAATGTGTACAATTTACTTGTTAAATCGATAGTCTTTTGGTCGTTCAATACAAGATAAGGCAAATTATCCGCATCGCGGTCAGTAATTTTTATTCCGGAACTGTATACAAATAAATCCGTAAGATTACTCCAGTGCATATAGTAGCCAAACTGATCTTCATTGTCGCGTACGCCGTCTCCGTTAAGATCAACATAAACGGCTTGACCTATTTCCATAAATTTATCGATAGTCCATTCGCCTTTTAATACAATATCGTAAATACTGTTAGGATCGCCGAAATAGTTAGTGTATATAGTTTTATTTACAAACACACATCCGAGTTGTTTCAAAAGAGTTACCGTATAATCGCCGCATAAGAAATAATATCTGTTTTTGCCGATATGGTTCAATTCGATAAAATCTTTCGCCCACCACGGACTGTTTAAATCAATATAAGGCGCGCCGTATAAATTTAAAATATAATTCTCAAGTATGAGCGGGGCGTAACAGTTCGCCGAACCGGATACGAGATCATATTCGTTTGCACCTGAAAGAATCGTCGCTTTTAAACTGCTTACTAAATTAGTTCTGGTAGCGTCGCTTCCCCCGACAACAAATTTATCGGTCATTTCGATAGACACATTCAAACGATCCTGCACAAGCAGATTGCGTTCGTAAATGGCGTCGTTCACAACGTCGCCTGAATATTCGTCAACGTTTAACGTTACGATATCGAACTCATAATAAACGTTGTTGAGCAGTTTTACGGTTTCGCCGTTGAATCTTTTATTATCCGGAACGCCGCTTTTTATTACGCCGGTCGTTGTTATAATATCCGATTGAGTATTATTTTCAGCCGCTTTGTTTTCTCCGGCGGTTGCACAAGCAGTAAGGATTATCCCAATGATTAATAACAATATGATTAAAAATCTCATTTATATCCCTCCATATAAATCAACTGCTTCAAGTATCGCGTCTAAATTTCTTTCCTGTATCGTATGCGGTATATCCTCTGTAACCCCCATGATCAATTTGTTTTTATCTTTTACTGAATCTATCAGCAGTTTTGTGTCCGCGATGATTTCGTCATATGAATGATACTGCCAGCCGCTCGGCCAGTTCAGCCATATTACTTTGTCCGGCCATATTTCCGACGCTTCCGCCAATGACGGTCCGACACCCGCGTCGTATGCTTCGATATAATCGAGATTCGTTTTCGCGACCAAATCCATTATGACCGTGTTGTCCGCGTCTAAATGGCAGCCGATCTTTTTGCCGTGTTTGTGAAAAACCTCGCACGCTTCTTCGTATACCGGCAGATAATATTTCTCAAACGCTTCCCTTCCGATTACCGCAGGAGTAACGTTGCCGCCGTAATTTGAAAAGCGGAACGGAGATTTCGCTACGATTTCATATGCCGCGCGACGCTTTTCACAGATTATATCATATAGCTTCAATATCTCGTCGCGGTTGTCCATCCATTCGACGCAGAATTCGTTGGTTCCCATCGTGCGGATTATTTCCTGCAACGGTTCCAATCCGATATCGTCGCGGACAACTATGTCCTGTTCTTCCCTGTCGATTTTTAACGCTTCCGCACATCCACTGTAATTTTCCGTTATGACCCTGTCTTTAAACCAAAATTCCAACTTCTTATAATCGTCGGGCGACTTGAATATATGCTCCACAGTCCAGGATGTTATATCCTGCGGTTCCGTCACATATGTAAGGTCGCCGTAAGGCGTCGTGATATAATGCCGGTAACGCGGCTTCCCGTTGAAATCGAATGATTCACTGCGTCCGGTTACATTCGGGCAATGGGCGCTTACTGTAGAAATACGCTTTACCATACATATTCCGCGCCCGCGCATTTTCATTTCGTATGGCAATCCTGCAAGTTTAGATTCGTAAATCGTAAACGGTATCCTATCTACCGATTCATTCCGTAAAACCGCGTGAACCCGCTGCGCTGAGGTCATGCTATCATCATCTCCTTAAATAAAAATAATTACCTAATTATATTATAACAATTATGTTTGTCATTGTCAATTATTAAATAATATTTTTTTAAAAATATTAAATTATGATGAATTTATGAATTTTCCGTAAATAATTATCAATATTCAGTAATATCTTGACATTTTAGATTCTATTATATATACTATAAATGTGTATATTTGTACATTTGGGTTAACCACGTACCCTGACGTAAACGACCTGAAGGGTTTTTTACGGGAAAAATGAGGCTGAAAAACGCGAAATTCGCGGCGGAGAACCCCAACTCCAAAATAAAAGAGGCCGCTTAACCACGTTGCGCGTCAGCAACGCGGCGGGAGAAGTCCAACTCCATGCGTGAAAAAACGCAAATAAAAGGAGACAGACAAATATTTTATTTTGCGGAGGTTCAAAAATGAAGAAAAAGTTTTTAGCAATTCTATTAACAAGCGTTCTAATCATTACGTTAGCACTCCCGGCCCTCGCGGTGGCTCCGGCCGGCTATCTTAAAGCCGACAGCATTGTCAAAATCGATAAAAAAGGCTATGACAGTTTTTCCGGTAAAGAGTACTCCTCAAACAACAGCAGTTGGAACTTGGGCAAACTCACACTCGTTTCCGACAACAAGACAAAGAACGCAGAATCTTGGTACCTTTTGGTAACAGATGATAAGCTGGTGGGCGAGATCAAAGTCGCCTACAAAATCAGCAGCAACTACTATATCGCATCGTTTGACATCAACGGCTCCGGCAAATATTATATCGGCGACGCTAAGGGCAACAACGGCGTGAACATGGTCAAGGTCAGCGCGTTTGTTGAACCACCCATCACGGATCCTATTGTTGTCAATCTCGGCTTCATCGGCTATTATTTATTTGAGGGCAATGTC
>WREN01000039.1 GCA_009779295.1 Oscillospiraceae bacterium
ATAAGCGAGCCGTCGCTCAGCAACGATAACATACTAAACCCTTTGCATGGAATCACGAACAGCTTCTCACCTGTACTGCTCAGCGCGATTATATCACGCGACACGGAAACGTAAATGTTCCCGTCGGGCGTTTGCACCGCGCTTGTCGGCTGGAAAGTCGGCACGCCGCCCGCTTGATACATTTGAGTTCCCGGTTCCGCGCCCAGCATCCGCCCGAGGTCGATTTCAAATTCCAATTCGCCGTCGGCGGAATACTTCCAGAGTTTCAGGTATTCGAAAAAGTCATTGGTGACTTTTTTCTCAACCACAATTTTTGAATCGTCTTTCTGGATAAATTCCATTTTATCATAATTTCGAATATTTGCGTTTGGTTCTTCTACCCTGAAATCTCCTCCGTTCAAATCACACGAGTACGCGATGGATGTACTTTTATAATTCTCGGGATCTTCATTATACTTTTCGAAATCATAGTGAATACCGTCGATATAAATGCGGTCGCCGATGAGGTTAATGGACGAAATGAATTCGTTCTCCGGCATTAATAAAATTGTCGAACGATACGTGTCCGACGCATTGGGGTAAATCATGTCGATAGTCAACTTTTGGTCGGAATCTTTTTGCTTACACGAGATCAAAACAACCAACAAAAACAACGCGATTAATACTTTTTTCATAAATTTTCACCCCGTTTTTACAATTTTTTACTTTAATAACAAAACTTTCTGCGTGTGTCAAGGATTTTACAGCTTATTTAAATAAATCATAAGAACCGTAATATCCGCCGGGCTGATACCGCTTATACGCGACGCCTGCCCGATATTCAACGGCTTGAACTGCGCGAGTTTCTGCCGCGCCTCGATTCTGATTCCCGGTATCGCCATGTAATCTATCTCCTGCGGCAATTTCTTCTCCTCCAGCTTCGAAAACTTCGCCACTTCCTGTATCTGCCGCTTGATATAACCTTCATATTTGATAATCGTCTGTGCGGATTCGAGGACGTTGCGCGGCATTTCCGGTCGTGTCGCATCTAACGGCGAGAGTTTCTCATAATCCAACTGCGGGCGTTTTATCAATTCCGCCAAATTAACGCCCGTCGTCACTTCTGTTGTCTCGTACATGCGCAGAATTTCATTCAATTCTTCATTAGGCGAGAGATTTATACTCGAAACACGTTTGATTTCATGTTCAATCATTTTCTGTTTCCGCAAAAACTTCTGATAACGTTCTTCGCTTATCAATCCAACTTCATATCCGTATCGCGTCAATCTTGTATCTGCGTTATCCTGCCGTAACAGCAACCTGTATTCCGTGCGCGAAGTCATAATACGGTATGGTTCGTTCGTACCCTTCGTGACTAAATCGTCAATCAGCGTACCGATATACGAACTATCACGTGTCAACACGAGCGGCGGTTGATTCTTCAATTTTAATGCGGCGTTGATCCCCGCGACCAAACCCTGCGCGGCGGCTTCCTCATAGCCGGACGTACCGTTGAACTGCCCCGCGCCGTACAATCCCTCAATATCCTTAAACTCCAGCGTCGCGTACAACTGCGTCGGGTCGATGCAGTCGTACTCTATCGCGTAAGCCGTGCGCATGACCTGCGCGTGTTCAAAACCATCCAACGTGCGCAGCATGGCTAGTTGAACGTCCTCCGGCATTGACGAGCTGAACCCCTGCAAATACATTTCCTTCGTGTCCAAGCCCATCGGCTCAACAAACAACTGATGCCGCTCCTTATCCGCGAACCGCACGACTTTGTCCTCAATGCTCGGGCAATATCTCGCTCCTGTTCCCTCAATCTTCCCCGAATACAGCGGCGAACGGTGCAGATTCGCGCGGATTATATCGTGCGTATTCTTGTTCGTGTAAACGATATGGCATGGAATTTGCTCAATTTCAATTTTATCCGTGAGACTTGAATACGGAATAATATATTCGTCGCCGTTCTGCACATCGAGCCGGCTAAAATCGATCGTATCTTTGTGAATCCTCGCGGGTGTTCCCGTTTTGAACCGCATGAACTTAATCCCCAAACCCTTCAACGAATCCGTCAAACCATTTGCGGGTAACATTCCGTCCGGTCCGGAATCAAGAAAATTCTCACCGACGATTATTCTGCTTTTCAAATACGTTCCCGTGCATATGATTGCCGCGTCAACATTCCACACCGTGCCGAGCATGGTAACAACACCTGTTACTTTGTTATTTTGCGTCAAAACAGATACAACCTCAGCTTGTATAAGGCTGAGGTTCGGTTGATTTTCGATTGTCTGTTTCATCAGCGTGCGATACCGAGTGCGGTCGGCTTGAACACGCTTCGAATGGACGGCAGGACCTTTGCTTTGGTTCAACATCCTGCTTTGCAATGTTATTTTATCCGCGGCGAAACCCATCTCACCGCCCAGCGCGTCGATTTCGTATACGAGATGTCCCTTGCCAGTACCGCCTATAGCCGGATTGCACGGCATATTGCCGACGGCGTCGAGGTTGAGCGTGAACAGAATTGTTTTCAATCCGAGCCGCGCACACGCCAGCGCCGCTTCGATTCCCGCGTGTCCGGCTCCTATTACAGCTATTGTCATTGATTTTTATCCTAACTTTCTTAAATTTTCAATTTCAATTCCGTTTCCGTTCGGATTCTCGTTTTTATGCGCGTCGATTAATTTTTGGCACGGGAAATCGTCACATTTACCACAGTGCGGCAAATTTTTACTTGTCGCGCAATCATAAAGCTCGCACCTTCCTCCCCAAACGCATTGACCTTTCGGTGCGCATATGCGGCAGCTTTCGCAATTATTTTCTTTATAAAATTTGCACTCATCGCAATTAATTCCGCAAATAGATATGTTCATCTTAATTACTCCTCGCTATTTTATTATAAAACGTCCATCCGTTCTGCTTTTCATATGCGGCTATGACCCCGCTCGAAACGTCGGTGATTTCATCGTAAATAAACGGCAGCACGATATTCCCCTGCGTATCGACCATACCCTTCTTGCCTTCAACGCCCAACACAACCAAACCTTCTTTGAACGCGCCAGCATATGTGTAGAACGGCTGCGCGATCCATTTGCCGGTATAGTCAAGGCAGCCGTAATAATCGCCCTTTTTGAGGACAAGCACGCCGTCGGAATAATAAACCAAATCATAACCCGCCGGAATATTAAAAACCGAGCCGTCCGCGTGTATCAATATATCGTAATCGTTTATTATTCTTGGATTATATTGGTCTTTTAAGACGCGGCGGATTCTCATAAGACCGTGATCGAAATATATCATTCCTATATTTTCCATACTGCGGTTATCGGGCAGATAGTATCCGTCGAACACATAACGCTTCTGTTCAGATAAATATACAATATTTTTAAATGGATTTATAACAACGCGCCCGTTTACGTCGATGATTGATATGACTCGGTCGCGGTTGGCAACTACGGCAAGACCGTTTTCGGAAAAATTATATGCGTAATAATATTTTGCCGGAATCGCTGTAGTGTCGTCAGAATATTTATATCCATATTGATGAACGGTTTCGTTTATATATACCGGATCCAATTCTATACCCATATATGCGGCTCTGTCAATTGCCACTTGGTTATCAATAACGTCTACTATTTCTTTTACTTCGTAAAACAAATGGAGATTGTTTTTTTGCCTGCCGTAATCCGATGTATAGTCACCGTACAAAGCAGGCGCGAAGCTAACGTTTGCCGCGGCTGCGTCGGCGGTCACGAACTTTTCATCGCTTGTTACAACATATAACGTACCGTTATAGTTGAATAACGGTCTGTTCCACGAATCACGGTAATATGCGGGAGATATATTTTTCAAATCAGAAACTATTACTTTCCCCTGCGGAGTAAGTATTGCCGTGCTGTCATTTTGATTTATTAAATAATAACCCATATACACAGTTACAACGGGTACTTCAACAATATTTTCAATTTCATTAAATACCATATTATCCAAATCAAAGACGGATTCTGTCATTTTGTAAAATTGTTCGGCATATTCATTTTTAGCGTTCATTTCAGGCTTGAATTTTACTATCTTATGAACGTATTTGTCATATTTTTGCGTATTTATTGCCCACCCTCGGGTTAAATAATTGTTAGCGTCTTCAATTGAAGCTAACTTTTCGCTGTATGTAGGAGGATTTACGATTGATGGGGTTGTTTCGATACCTTCGATGCCGGACGGGTTTGTTATTTGACTTATATTTTCTCCCGAATGCGCAGGTGAAGTATACTCGTCTTCGTAGCCGTCGTCGGGCGGCTCAATTATATCGACGGTTTCTGTATTATCGGATTCAATTACCGATAAAACCTTCGATTCGCGCGTTAAAAAAACTATATCATAATATTCCAAACGATACAGTACGATTGCGGCGATAAAAGCCGCAGTTAATAATAAAAATGTAAATTTTGCGCTGAAATTTTTTACTCTAATCATATTTTCACCCTTAACATAACTTCGTCAAACTATTTCTGTCGGCGACTTTTAAATAAATTTTACTTACGCCTTTGCGCGCAAGTTCCGCGGCGGTGGTTATCATAGCGATACTGGGACGGTTATTTTCCTCGCTCAAATGCGCGAGCATAATATTCCGCACGCCGTTTTTTGCGAGAACAGCCGAACAGTCAGCGCACGCTTGATTGGACAAATGGCCCTTTTTCGACAAAATACGTTCTTTCAAAGATTGAGGATATGGTCCTTCAATCAGCATTTCTTCGTCGTGATTGGATTCAAGGATAACACTGGTGCATGACGCGAGCTTATCCATAACGGAATTGGGAACATATCCTAAGTCAGTCGCGATTCCAACGGTGTGGTCGTCTGTTTTAATTATATACCCGACGCTTCCGTGGCTGTCGTGAGGCGTTATAAACGAACTAATCTCCATATCTCCGACCGCGCATGAAAACGTTGGCGTATGGATCACAAAATTTTCTACAGGCGATAAATATCTCGCGGACAGTTCGCTGATATGGATTTTGAGATTAAAATGTTTTTTTGTAATTATCGGCAGCCCTTTTATATGGTCGCTGTGTTCATGCGTGATGAATATGGCGTTGATTTGCGCCATATTCGCGCCGATTTTATGAAGTTCCGTTTCGGTCGCCCGAAGCGACATCCCCGCGTCGATCAATATGCGCGTATCGCCGTACCTGATATACGTGCAGTTGCTTCTCGACCCGGAATTTAATGTGTAAATTTCTATTTCCAAAAGGTATACAGTCCTTTATTATAATTCACTTATCAAAATAATTCAGCAAAACAATATCCAACGCAAAATTAAACAACAACGGCGCGATAAAAATCAACAACTTTTTCGCTATTCTGCGCTTAATTGTATCCGGTCCTTCGCGCCTTATCCCTCCGTTTAGAATGAGAAACAAGACAATAAGCGCAATCAAAATGACATAATATATCCACATAATGGGCGCAAATTCAAGGTAAATCGCCGTCCGATATACCGAAAATAATACTATAAACGTGACTAAAAGCTGGATAACAAGTTTCCAATTAATGCGTTTCAGCGACTTTTTTAATTCGGTTTGAGGCGTGACGCGCCGATAAACTTTCTTTTTACGTTTCATAAACTGCGCCGTAATTTCTTGTATTAAGCGTTAAACACGAACCTGCGCCGAACACATTTTCAATAACCGTTTTGAATCGCTCAACATCATCAGACGGCAAAAACACCTGAATAGTTCCGGCAAATCCGCCGCCGTGAACGCGGTGCGCGGTTGTTTTCGGGTCAAGTATGCTCTCGCAAAGTGCCAACGCTATTGCTAATCCTTGTTCATTTACATCTTTAACCGAATAAATATTTTGCAACTTCTTGTAACTTGAATTACCGGACGCGTTTATTAATTGTAAAAATTCCGGCAAAGTGCAATGTTTCGCTTTTTCAACGCGCTCGTTCTCCTCGCAGAAGTGGATCGCACGTAGCATCGCGCGGTCGCCGGCATATTCTCTTAGTTTCGGAATATTATTCATTATATCACACGGTTCAACTTCGCGCAAGAATTTCTTGCCGAAATACGCCGCGACTTTTTTCATCTCGCCCGGAATTGACGCGTAATCTTCATTCAAATCCGCGTGACTGCCGCCCGTGTTGACGATGCACATTTTGTAACCGAATGCGTTCAAATCGAAGTCCAGCTTTTCGATTATGGGTTCATCCGCGAAGTCAATCGCAACGAATCCGCCTACCGCGCACGCAATCTGATCCATCAATCCGCACGGCTTGCCGAAGAAGACATTTTCGGCATATTGCCCGATCTTCGCGATTTCGACCGCCGGAATATTACCGCCGTTGTAAAGATGATTGAGAATCGTGCCGACCATCACCTCAAACGCCGCCGATGAAGACAATCCCGAGCCTTTCAGCACGTCCGACGTGGTGTAAGCGTCGAAGCCGCCGACGTTGCAGCCGCGTTTAATAAAGCCGTCGCAAACGCCCGCGATGAGCGCGGCGGAGGTAAACTTTTCTACGTTGTTCGTTCCGATTTCGACAATATCCTCTTCGAAGCCCTCGCTTTTAATGCGGATTCGATTGCCTTCACTTCGCGAAGCCACGGCGATAATATCCAAATCCACCGCCGCGGCAATAACGCACCCGTGGTTGTGATCGGTGTGGTTGCCGAGGATTTCGCTGCGCCCCGGCACGGAAAAACGCGCCGTTTCGCGGCCGCCGCCGTATAGTGCGGCGAACTTATTGGTTGCGTCGATGTATCGTTGTTGCATTTGATTCATTCCTGTTCTGTGTTATTTGTGGGGCAACCGCGCCCTATCCATTTGAATAACCATTTTAAAGTATGTTTTTTGCGTTCTTCTTTGCTGAAATTTTTGTAATACTCAATTAACATGATTATTATAAGTATTAGAATTAATATAAATCCTATATCAATATAAATGTCTTTCAAGTCAAAAATATAGGAATGGAAAGTACCTCCTGTATGATATTCATTACATACTTTACAAAACCATTCGTAATCATCAGGATAGTTTCGATAAAAGCACATATAATCAAGGCTGCCGCCCCAAACTATTTGGTCGATACAAGCACATAACATTCCCGCAAGTGTAAAACTTGTAAAAGAAGTCAATAATTTACGCCACTTTTTCGTTACGAAATTGAAGAATCTGTAAAAAAATATTATAAAAAAGACAGCAACAATACAAACAACAAGCATAATAATTATCGGAATTTTAAAGTTAAATGTTCGTTCAAATTGATTTATATCATTCAAATACGGGTGAATATGAAAAAAATTAGGGATTATCGGAATATGGTTTTCACCGATAAAATATGATATAAGCAATTTAACGCCTTGGTCGATCGCAAATAAAAAACCGGTAAAGATTAAAATCTTCTTCATTTCCGCACCCCGGTTTCTATTATAACATCATCCGCTAAAAATTACAACCCATTTTTCACTATGTTTACAATTTCACCCGCGTAACTTTCACAACGCGCCCCGAATCCGCGTCAAGGACGAACAGCGCGCAGTCACATTCGATGTCGTTCTGCGCGATTTCGAACTTCGTCGGCAGTTTATACCTGAGCCTTTCGATGATGCACTCCGTTTTGATTCCCAACGCGGAATTTATCGGACCCGCCATTCCTACGTCTGTTATATACCCCGTGCCGTTCGGCAGAATCTGTTCGTCGGCGGTCGCGACGTGCGTGTGCGTGCCGAACACTACGTTGATCCGCCCGTCGAAATAATACGCCAGCGCAATCTTCTCCGACGTAGCCTCCGCATGAACGTCCAGCACGGCGTAATCGTAGTTACCGGATTCCCTTTTGAGAATCTCTTCCACAGTGTTGAACGGGCAGTCGAGCGGCTCGGTAAAAATGATGCCCATCACGTTCATCACAAGAAATATCTTCCCGTCGGCGAGATATTTTATATAACCGTTCCCCGGACAGCCCGCCGGATAATTCGCCGGACGCAGGATTTCCGGTTTCTCATCGAGCGTTATATATATGGATTTTTTCTGCCAGATATGGTTGCCGCTGGTAATAACGTCAACTCCGCTGTCCAGAATTGCCTGCGCGGCTTCGGGATCGAGCCCGTTACCGGTGCAAGCGTTCTCGGCGTTCGCGACCACGAGCGCGATATTGTTTTCGCTGCGGTATTTCCACAGCTTCTGCTTAATATGATCGACGGCGGCAGGACCGACGATGTCGCCGATGGCGAGGATTTGTATGGTTGGCATATGGGTACCTCCTGAATCCCCCCATCGCCTGCGGGCGATAGCCCCCCTTTAACAAGGGAGGGCAGGAAGGAACGTTTTATCTTTCCCTCCCTTGCTAAAGGGGGGATGTCAACCGCAGTTGACAGGGGGGATTCTTACTATAGATTTCAACTAAAACAACCCGAAAAAATATCGGGTTGTGATTTTTCATAACAAATTTTATATATTTAAAGACGGTGAGCGTCAATACATTTCTTATTAGCTCTATATCTATATAAAATAAAAAATTATTACTATTTAGCGTAATCGACAGCGCGGCTTTCCCTGATGACATTGATTTTAATCTGTCCGGGATATTCAAGTTCACTCTCGATCTTTTTAACGATTTCCCTCGCCACGATAACCATCTGGTCGTCGTTGACTTCCTCCGGCTTAACCATAATTCTGATTTCACGGCCGGCCTGTATCGCGTATGATTTCTCAACTCCGGCGAAACTGTTTGTGATTTCCTCGAGTTTTTCGAGCCGTTTGATATAATTTTCAAGATCCTCGCGCCTTGCGCCGGGTCTTGCCGCCGATATCGCGTCAGCGGATTGTACAAGCATTGCTAAAACTGTTTTAGGTTCCACATCATTGTGGTGCGCTTCGATAGCATGGATAATATCTTTATTCTCTTTGTATTTTTTGACGACCTCAACGCCGAGCTGTACGTGCGACCCTTCAACTTCCTGAGTCATCGCTTTGCCTACGTCGTGCAGGATTCCCGCGCGCTTCGCCAATGTGCTGTCTACGCCGAGTTCGTCAGCCATAATTCCCGCGAGATACGCTACCTCAATTGAATGCATAAGTACGTTTTGCCCGTAACTGGTCCGGAATTTGAGCCGCCCCAGCAATTTAACCAGTTCGTTGTTGATCCCGTGAAGTCCCGTTTCGAATATCGCCCGTTCTCCTGCCTGCTTGATAACGGCCTCCACTTCTTTTTTGGATTTGTCAACCATCTCTTCGATGCGTCCCGGATGTATCCGCCCGTCAACGATCAGCTTCTCCAACGTCAATCTCGCTACTTCTCTGCGTATAGGGTCAAGGCTGGATATCGTTATGGTCTCCGGAGTATCGTCGATAATCAAATCAACGCCCGTCCGCGCTTCGATATTCCGTATGTTGCGACCTTCACGGCCGATAATCCTCCCCTTCATATCGTCGTTCGGCAGCGTAACCACCGATACCGTCGATTCCGACGCTAAATCCGCCGCGCACCGCTGTATAGCGAGTGAGATGATTTCTCTTGCGCGGATGTCCGCGTCTTCCTTTAACTGCGACTCAATTTCTATGATTTTGATCGCCGCCTCGTGTTTGACGTCGTCCTCTATCCGCTGAACGAGTTCAGCTTTCGCTTCGTTGATTGTGTAGCCTGAAATTTCCTCAAGTTTTGCGACAAACTGCAACTTTATCTTTTCGATTTCTTCCTGTGTTTCTGTTGTTTCCTTGATTTTTTTGTTAAGCGTTTCATCTTTTTTCTCAAGAGCTTCCGTTTTACGGTCGAGATTTTCTTCTTTGGTGACTAAACGTTTTTCCTGATTCTTAACTTCGTTCCGCCGTTCTTTGATTTCGCGTTCCGCTTCGTTTTTTGCCTTTAACGCTTCTTCTTTTGCTTCGATCAATGCTTCTTTTTTCTTGGTTTCCGCAAGTCGTATTCCTTCATCTATAATTTTTTTAGCTTCCGTTTCCGCCGAACCGATTTCCGCTTCACCGATTTTTTTACGGTACATAATACCGAAAAAGAATCCGACCGGCAAACAAACGATAACCGAAATAATTATTCCCAATATTACTTCAAACAATACAACAACACCTCCTTATGTAAAAAATATATTTTAAACGTTATGTAGATATAACATAACATTTATATTATAATCAAAAAACCGTTGTATGTCAAGTAAAAATTTTGCCGTATTAAAATTTTCGTAGTTCTTTCGTAAATAATCCGTCAAAAGATTCGTTTTCAAGCGTTTCGATATCGATTAACTTCTCCTGTTCGAGAACTTTTTCGAGTTCCGGGCGCGTTTTAGGATGCCGCGGAGTGAACACCGTACAACAGTCCTCATACGGCAGGATGGACGTCTCGTAAGTGCCGATATTCCTTGCCAGATGGACGATTTCGTCTTTGTCCATACCGATACACGGTCGGAAAACGGGAATCGAAACGACCGCGTCCGTCACCTCGATGGCGTTCATTGTCTGGCTGGCGACCTGCCCGATACTTTCTCCGGTTATGAGCGCGTTGCATTCGTAGAGTTGCGCCGTTCTCTGCGCCAATCTCATCATAAAACGTCTTAAAAGCAATGTGAAATATTCTTCATCACAAAATTTCCGAAGTTCTTCCTGTATTTTTGTTACCGAAAGCACATGGACTTTCACTTTCCCGCAGTAAACGGCAAGCAATCCGGCGAGTTCCATAACTTTTTCTCGGGCGCGTTCGCTCGTGTACGGGAAGCTCTCGAAGTGCAGCGCCTCGATCACAACGCCCCGCCGCGCCATCATATACGCGGCTACGGGGCTGTCAATGCCGCCCGATAACAACACCAATCCTTTGCCGTTGGAGGCGTAAGGCATACCGCCTGCCGCTTTGACCTGCCCTGCGTGTATATACGCCGCCTGCTCGCGGATTTCCGCGCGCACAGTCACGTCGGCGTTATCGAGATTCACTTTCAACTGCGGCATTACGCCAAGCACCGCACCGCCTATCTCCGCGGCTATCTGCGGAGAGGTCAGCGGAAATTTTTTATCACTGCGTTTCGCTTCGGCTCTGAATGTTTTAATTCCATCAAGAAACTGCGGCAGATATTCCGCCGCCGTTCGCTTGATTACGTCGATGTCCTTCTCAACGACTGCCGCTCGGCTCAATGTCGCCAAACCAAACACCGTTTTCAATTCTTCAAACGCCTCATCTATCTTTTCACCTTCGATGTAAATGGTACACTGTGAGTTTTTTATAGTAAATTTTCCAATATTTGAGAGTCGCGAACGAATATCCTTCAATAATAAATTCTCAAACCAACCGCGGTTCAGGCCTTTCAACGCCATTTCGCCGTATTTACACAATATAATCTCTTTCATCGTACTTGCCCGTCACCGTCGATTAAATATTTGATAGTCGTCAATTCACGTAAGCCCATCGGACCGCGAACGTGAAGTTTCTGCGTCGATATTCCTATCTCAGCGCCCAACCCGAACTCGCCGCCGTCGGTGAAT
>WREN01000040.1 GCA_009779295.1 Oscillospiraceae bacterium
ATAACCTTAAAAGTATACCCTTCGTAGTTGATTACCGGCAGCGTTTCCATATAATCTATTTCTGCAGTAGTTGTTTCCGTGGTGTTTGCGTCTGAATCAGACGGATTTTCAACGCTGCTCCCGCAAGCGGAGAAAATTATTGTTATTAACAAAGTTGTAATTAATATTTTTGGTTTCATATGTATTTTCCTCCCTATAATATCATAATCCCGTCATAATCCTCTATATCGAAAAGGACGCCGTTTGTATTTTCCTGCACAATATTCTTTAACACTACATCTTTGACCTTCGCTTTAACTCTCACCGCGCTCGGCGAAATTTTCGCGGTTACGCCGTCAACTTTAATATTGTAAAAATCGCCCGGACTGTACCCTTCGCCGTATGTCAGCGAAGTATAAATATTCACGCAGCCATATGGCGGCGGCGTTTCGCCTTCCAATTCGCCTATATCTTGAATATTAATATCATACATTTGTATTCCGTCGGCGGTAAGCAGACTGGGATGACAGCCGCAACCTTTTCTGTGTCCGGCGAAAATATGCGAGATTTCAACGTCATGGATGTCGAACAAACGCAAATCGGTATCGTCGGGAGTAATCGCGGCGGCGGGAACGAGCGTATACAAATAGTTTCTGAACGGATATTTCACATGCGGTTTCAGCGCAGTGCAGGCAACGGTGTCGTCAGACGTGACGCCGGTGATGTTCTCAATCTTGAAATGATGGCAGCCTACGCGCAAATTTACCCCGTCGCCGTTTTTGACGTATGTGTCAAAATCGATGTCGTGTACATAGCCGTTCGAACACATATCGAACGAAATCGCCCAGCAGCGCGTCCTTGTCATAGCGAACCCGCCGACTTCCAATCCGTCGCACCGCGAAAGGCAAATCTGAAACGTTCGCCAGCCCCAGAAGTCGCCGGTCATATCCTGCTCCTGATTCAAAACCGGATGCCAGCCTCGTTTATTCTTCTCAGGACCGATGATCATCGCGCCGTTTTTACCCAGTATTTTTACGTTTTGAATCGAGTCAACGCGCAACGGGAACCCGTATGGAGCGTTCGGATCGACAATTAAATTATCGCCGCGGAACACGTTGTCGAACATTTCGTCCCTCTGAATGACCGAACATCCGTCGATTATCACTGTCATACCGCTGCGAATTATAATAGCTTCATCGATCAACCAGTCTTTACCATCAAATATAATCTCGCCGGATTTCCATTGTTTCAGACAGGCGTTGATCGCCTCGCTGTCGGTCATACCATCTTTTATAAATTCTTTTACATACATTAATAACACTCCTTTATAGGTTTATTATAACTTACCAAAAAATATTTGTCAAGAAAAAGGTACTTATGGATTACTTTATTTTATTTCTCGCGGTATTGTGTATCGCGGTACAATTCAATCTAAACAAACTTTACCAAAAAAAATTCGCGGCCGGATTGAAAGATATTTTGTTTTTTTCGCTGGTTTGCGGCGCGGCGAATACAATTTTCTTCGGCGCCTTTGGCGTTGTGATCGGTGGATTGCCGAAATTTTCAACGTTTTCGTTTGTTATCTCGATTTTGCTCGCCGTAGTTTCATCGTTGTCCGCGCTGGTCGGCATACTGATCATGAGATACGGCAAAATGTCGGTTTATTCCGTATTTATGATGCTCGGCGGAATGATCCTGCCGTACTTTTACGGAATAATTTTCCTCGATGAAGTGCTTTCGGCTGCACGAATTATCGGGCTTGCGGTATTGATTTGCGCGCTGCCGCTGTCAACTTTCAGCCGCTCCGATAACAAAAGTCGCATTTCCAAATTTTATTATATATTGTGTGTTTCGATATTTTTAATAAACGGTACGGTAAGCATCATTTCAAAAGCTCATTCAATCAATATCTCCGCGGTTCCGGCGGTAAATTTTATCTTCTACTCTAATTTGTGGGTGACAGTTATAAATTGTGCGGCGTATTTCATATTCAAGCCTAAAGTTGAAACTCCGGCGAAAGTAAACAAACTTCCCGCCGTCGGATTGATAATGATTTTCGCGGCGGTTTCCGGTGTAGGATTTTTGCTTCAACTTATCTCCGCGAAAACGGTACCCGCCGTTGTGCTGTATCCTTTCGTGACAGGCGGGAGTATTGTGTTGAGTACGATCGGCGCGCGGGTTTGTTTCGGCGAAAAGATCAATGTTTTTGCGTTGATCGGAATTATCACGGCTGTCGGCGGGACATTGTTGTTTTTAATTTAAAAATTTAAATAAAAGAGAGGATTCAATCATGGACATCAAAAAAATATTTACGGAAATTCCGCATTTTTCTTTCAAGTACAATGGCAAAGTTTACAACGGTTTTGAGACCGAAACAGTGAGAACTGTAACAAATGTAATAACGTACGATTTCGGTAACGGTATAAAAGTATACGAAACAATCGATATTTACGACGAATTCAACGCGGCGAAAGTTTTATTGCAGTTTGAAAATTGTTCCGGTACGAATTCGGGGCAGTTATCGGAGATTTGCGATTGCGACATTTCGCTGCCGTTCAACGAAAATTACGCTGCGCCTAAAGTCGGTCACAGGTTGACTCCCGAAAACCGCGCACGGGTATTCAAAGCAATCGGTTCGAACTGGGTGAGGGACGAATTTTTCCAGTATGCGGAGTACATCGCGCCCGGTCAGAGCCGTACATACGCGTGTGAACACGGGAGAAGCTCTCAAGGATTATTCCCGTATTTCGATTTGAATGAAGGCGATAAAGGCGCGCTGGTCGCTATCGGCTGGACAGGGCAATGGAACGCGCGCTTCACGGGCGAAGGCAAAACGATCAATATCAAAACGGGTATCGAGGGACTGGATTTCTATCTTGAACCGCATGAAAAAATCCGCACATCGTCGGCTGTCATCATGCTTTACGATAACGGAAGAGATAACGCGTGCAATGCTTGGCGGCGGTTCTTCAAAAAGCACATTTCCGTCATCGGTAAAGACGACCGTCCGAAGGAAGGTCCGATTTCTATCGGCGGTTGGGGCGCGATTTCGAGCGAAAAGATGATCGAGCGCATCGAAAAGATTACGGCGTTCGGCATCGACGCGGACTATTACTGGATCGACGCGGGCTGGTACGGATATTCGACCGGACCTTGTCCGACCGCGTTCGACGGCGATTGGGGCGCGCATACGGGAAGCTGGGTGGTCAATCAGACTTATCATCCGGACGGAATGATGGATGTCGCGAAAGCGATAAAAGATCACGGGTTGGGATTTCTGATTTGGATCGAGCCGGAGCGTGTTCTGCGCAATACCGATACGCCGAAGGAACATCCGGATTGGTTCCTCGAGATGTCGCCGAACGATCCCACGCTGTTATTGGATTTATCGAATCCCGAAGCGGTTCAGGGGACGTATGAAATGGTCGCGGGTTATGTGGAAAAGTTCGATTTGAAATGCTACAGGCAGGATTTCAATACGAATCCTCTTGCGTATTGGCGAAAGTATGACGCGGAAGGACGCAAGGGAATTAAAGAGATAAAAAGTGTAATGGGATTGTATAAGTTCTGGGATATGCTGCTTGAACGGTTCCCCGATTTGCTCATCGACAATTGCGCGTCCGGCGGAAGGCGCAACGATATTGAAATGATGGCGCGTTCCGTACCGCTGTGGCGCTCGGATTATAACTGCACGTTCGATTATGAACCCGAAGTATCGCAGATACACACAACCGGTTTGTGCCGCTGGCTGCCGTATCACGGCACGCAGCCGGGAGCGTACGCAAACGACGCTTACATGTTCCGCAGCACTTACGCGCCGACGTTCGGGGTGTTCTTTTGGATGCACGGACACGAGGATTTTGTTGAAGGCGATCCCAAAAACGAAATTATAAAAAAATATACCGCTGAATTTAAGAGCATACGCTCATATCTTTCGTGTGACTTTTACGCGCTTGTTGAAAATTCGATGTGTGATACGACGTGGTGCGCGTGGCAGTATAACCGCCCCGAAAACGGCGACGGCATAATTCTCGCGTTCAGGCGTCCGGAGTCGCCGATGTCGGCCGCAGGTTTTGAGTTGAAAGGACTTGACAAAGGCAGTTATATGTTCACCGATGCGGATACGGGAGAGGAAGTTATTGCGAATGGTTGCGATAAGTTGAATGTGGTTATCAATGAGAAACGTTCGTCACGGCTGATTAGATATAGGAAGGTTTGAAATATATGAAAAAAATATGTTTAATAATTTTAACTATGACATTCATCATAAGCTGCGCTGCCAACCAACCCAAAAGCAACGAAACCAATTCCGCTAAAGAAACAATCGAACTCGAAACGGAAGTTTTCCGCTACGCCGCCGCTTACCTCCCCGATAAAACTTACGGCGGTTATGAATTCCGCATTGTCGTGCCGGAGGACGGTTTATACGATGTAGTGACGACCGCCGTAGTCGAAGAGGAATCGGGTGACACCATCAACGACGCGATATATCAGCGGAACCGTGTGATCGAAGAAAAATACGACATGGTATTCAGGCAGATAAGCGTGGCGGATTATCCCGCGCTCAAAGAAAATTTCCGGAAAAGCACTGCGGCCGCTTCGGACGATTTCGACTTAGGCATGATGATTGCGCGCGACGCTTGGGAAATCGCGCTTACCGGAGCGGTCGTACCGGTAAACAGGCTGCCATATTTGGATATTTCGCAGCCGTGGTATTCACAGGATGTGAACAGCGAAATTTCAATCAACGGCAAGCTCTATTTCGCGTACAGCGACGAGTGCCTTACTATGTTTGAACAGACTATGTGCGTATTATTCAATAAAAAATTAGTTGACGATTTATCGCTGGATAATATGTACAATCTTGTAACTGACAATAAATGGACGGTCGATAAATTTTTCGATTTAGCCAGAACTGCCGTAGCCGATTTGGACGGCGACGGCATAATGACCGATATTGACCGCTATGGTATATTGATGCACAACGATTTGTTTTACCCGTGCTTTTGGGTTTCGAGCGGAATAAAAACCGTCAGCAAAGACGCGGACGATCTGCTGATTTTTACGGGTCAGAGTGAAAAATTGTTTGGTATTCTTGAGAAAGTTTATCAGAACATTTACGGCGGCGAAAAAATACATTTCGATATCTGGCGCGATAAAATTACGTCGTACACTTATGTCGCTGGTACGGAAGACCAGCGGAAAGTTTCGAATATGCAGTTCCAGGATAATAAAGGTTTGTTCCTCGTGCATTGTATCGGCGCGGTTTCAACATTGCGCGCTATGGACGCGGATTTCGGCATACTGCCGTTCCCGAAATACGACGAATCGCAGATTAAATATTACTCGCGGGTTGCGGACGGCTGGATCAATTGCGTGCCTGTAACCAATTCGGATTTGGAGCGTACGAGTATAATTATGGAATCGCTCGCGGTTGAGTCGAAAAATATTACCGTTCCGGCGTATATGGAAACGGCGTTACGTACAAAATTTATGCGCGACAACGATTCCGCCGAAATGCTCGATATAATCCACGCCGACAGAACAATGGATCTGGGCGATGTTTTCTATCTGTTCGCGGTCAGAAATGTGTATACGAGCGTGTTGATTGAGGGTAAGAACAATTTCGCGTCCGCGGTCGAAAGCAAATTGAACGCCATCAACAAAGAACTCGATAAAGCCAATGAAACCGCGCTCGCTTTGGAATGATATTACAAAATATAATAAAGAGGTATAATCAAATATGAAAATTATATGTCTAATGTTAATTTCAGCCATGGTCTTTATCATTGGCTGCGGCGAATCTTCAAATGTCAGCGAAACGGATTTTGTCAAAGAAACATCCGAACCTGAAACAACCGAGCTCAAATATACCGCCGCTTACCTTCCCGACAAAACTTACGGCGGATATGAATTCCGTATAACAGTAGCCGATGGCAATTTATGGGATTGCACAACGGCCGCACATGTCGATGAAGAAACCGGCGATACCGTAAATGACGCCATATACCAAAGAAATTTGCAGGTTGCGGAAAGATACAATATAAAATTTGTACAAAATTTAACTCCGGATCTGGAAACTTTAAGGGTTACGTTTAATAAAAGCACGCAGGCCGATTCGGATGATTTCGACTTGTGTATGCTGATTTCCCGCCATGCTTGGGCGGCTGCGCTTAACGGGTCTGTTGTTCCGGTACACAAACTGCCGTATCTGGATATCTCGCAGCCGTGGTATTCACATGACGTAAACAGCGAAATTTCTATCAATAATAAACTTTATTTCGCTTACAGCGACGAATGCCTTAATATGTTTGAAAACACGCTTTGCGTACTTTTCAATAAAAAACTTGTCGATGATTTGGCATTCGGCGATATTTACAGCCTTGTAAACGAAAATAAATGGATAATAGACAAGTTTTTCGATTTAGCGAAAGCAACGTCCGCGGATTTGAACGGCGACGGCGAAATGACCGATTCGGACAGGTATGGTATATTGTCTCAGTTCGATATGTTATATCCTTGTTTTTGGGTTTCGAGCGGAATAAAAACCGTAAGCAAAGACACGGATGATTTGCTTGTATTCACAGGAGACAATGAAAAACTTTTCAATTTGCTTGATAAAATTTATCGAAATATTTATGACGGCGAAAAGATATATTTCGATACGTTCAAAGATAAAATTACGAGTTTTTCATATCAAGCCGGCGACCAAACTCAACAAAGAAGAGTTTCCGCTTCACAATTTGAAAGCAACTTAGGACTTTTCTATGTTATCGGCGTCGGGCAAATCCCAAAGTTGCGCGCAATGGAAACAGACTTCGGTATCCTTCCCTTTCCCAAATACGATGAGTCACAGGCAAAATATTATTCGCGCGTCATAGACGGCTGGATCAACTGCGTGCCCGTTACCGCTCCGGATTTGGAACGTACAAGCATAATAATGGAAGCTCTTGCGGTCGAATCAAGAAATATCACAATACCGGCATATTTTGAAACGGCCCTCCGTACAAAATACGCGCGCGACAACGAATCGCAGGAAATGCTTGATATAATTTACGCATATAAAACAATGGATATAGGCGATACTTTTTATTACGAACAGGTCAGACTAATATACACGGATTTGCTGGTTGCAAAGAGAAACAATTTCGCGTCCGCCGTCGAGAGTAATTTTAACTCGATAAACAACGAACTTAATAAAGCCAACGAAACGGCGCTCGCTTTGGAATGAAATTATTAATTGACAAATGAATATAGCCGTGATATAATTTTACCAAATATGGTACTCATAACAGAAAGGATTATTAAGTTTATGAAACCGGAAACAAAAAATTCAATACGGATTGGAAATATTGTTTCAGAAGATCCATCGCTTTTCCGCGAACTTCTGGAGACATTGAACGAATATAGAAATGTTGTACAGCAAATTACTTTATTTATTTCAGTTTCACATTCGGTTATGCCGCTCGGTACCGCGAAACGCCAGGCGGAGATTTTCCGAGAACGCATGAAAACGGCGCGTGAATACGGATTTGAAAGCGGAATAAATATTCTGACTACTATCGGTCACCATGAAGAAAACCTTGATAATTCTTTACATGCTGAATATACCCACACGACAAATATCGGCGGGAATATTTCTCTGGGCTGCTATTGCCCTAACGACGAAAATTTCAAACGCGAATATGTTACGGAATTGTATAAAATAGTTGTAAGCGCGGAACCGGATTACATCTGGATTGATGACGACGTTCGTTTATGCGGTCACGGACCTGTCACTTATACCTGTTTTTGCGATAATTGTTTAAATATTTTTTATGAGGAATTCGGTAAAAAGTATACGCGCGGAGAATTAAAAGCGGCTTTTGATAAAGATTTATCGCTTAAATGGCTGCAGCACAACCGCAATACTCTCGCGCGTTTATTTGCGCACATAGAAAAAACGGTGAGCGAAGCCTCCGAAAAAGTGATTCCGATTGGATTTATGACGGGCGAACGTTATTACGAGGGATACAGTTTCGCGGAAATCGCCGACATCTTGAAAGGAGACAAAGAACGGCAGGTATATTGGCGTCCGGGAGGCGGCGCGTATACGGAAGAACCGCTTTATGAGATAATCTACAAATCTCATGAGATCGGGCGGCAGGTTTCGCTATTGCCAGATCATGTGCAAACTATACAAGCTGAAATAGAAAGTTTCCCGTATCAGGAAATGAAGAAATCCCCAACAGCTACCGCTATGGAAGCCGCTGCGTATATAGCCGCGGGTTGTACGGGCGCTGCCTATAACATCACGCCCGATGTGATAACATTTACGGGCGAGACCCCGAAAGATTCCGCGCGCATGTATGACCGTTTAAATAAAACGCAGCCGTTTTACGACTTATTGATAAACACATTCGGGCGCGCTCCGCACACAGGAGTTTTTGCGGGCTGGACAACGGATTACTGGGCGGCGGAATCCGATTTCACCGCGGGGTGGACAGGGCATTTCCATAAGTATTCGCAGGATTTGCTGGACATCGGGTTTCCCGTCGCATATTCGCCGGAGAATGCCTGCGTAACAACTCTCTACGGGAACGCGGTCAAGGTAATGTCCGCAAATCTTATTGAAAAACTTCTTTCGGGCGGGGTTTACATGGATGCGGGGGCTTTAATAAACCTCAACGAAATGGGTTATGGCGGACTGACCGGCTTTGCGGTAAAAGATTTTAAATATAAAGATTGTATGGAATATTTTACAGATCATGATTTGAACTCCGATATACCGGCAGGCACGGGAAGAAATAGTTACCAGGCGTTCTACGGAAACGCCGCGGGTGTAATTGAACCAACGAATCCGCTTGTACAGATTCTTTCAACCATGAAAGATTACAGCGGCAACGTTCTTTCCGAATGTTCAATGGGCGTGTTCGAAAATTCTCTCGGCGGTCGGATTTGCATAGCCGGATATGCGCCATGGACGTTTTTACACAGCCGTCCGAAAGTTAAGCAGCTCAAAAATGTTTTTCGTTATCTTTCAAAAGATACTTTACCGTCATTTACGGAAAGTTATTGCAAATTGCAAAACTGGACGCGCCGATTGGATAACGGCGGATTGGGTGCGGCGCTCCTCAATCCGAGTCTGGAAACTCTGCAAGATACGGTGATTTTATTAAAAACCGAATCGTCAAGCTGCTTCGTTTACGATATGAATTGCGAACGGATAAAATTAAATTGCAGTTTCAACCAAGACGGATATAAAGCGTTTAAAATACCTGTGATAGAACCGTGGAAAATGGTTTTACTTACCACAATTTAAAATTAAAAAAGGAGATATAAAACAATGAAAAAAGTATCTATAGCACTAATAATCGCGATATTGACCGGTTTATTAATATCATGCGGCGGGAACGAAGTGAAACCTGAAGTCGGCGAAAAAGTTACAGAAACAACAACCGAAGCCAGTAAAGAAATAGACATTGAATACATCGACCTTGAAGGTTATGAGATCAGATTTTTAATAAACGGCGATACAAAGTCTTCGTTCTATAATTTTGATTTATATGCGGAAACTATAAACGGCGATGTTATTAACGACGCTATTTTTGAACGCAATTCATATCTCGAGGAAAAATATAACTTCAAGATTAAAAGGTTAGAGAGCGGTACGGCTCAGCCCGTTAATGTCGTCCGTACAAGTATCTTGGCGCAGGAAAATTCATATGACGTCGTGTATGAAGCGTTGAATTATGCGACAACTTTGATTCAGGAAAAAATGCTGGTGGATTTATACACGCTGCCGTATATCGATTTTTCAAAACCGTATTGGGACTCGGGCGTAAACAATGATTTATCCATCGGCAGAAAACTTTACACGACGCACGGCGAACATATGCTTTCGGTCAGCGCGGGATTATACGGGACTTTCTTCAATAAAGAATTGGCTGAAGAAGTGAACCTCGAAAATCTATACGACGTCGTCCGGGCGAATAAATGGACTATAGAAAAATATTACAGCCTTGCGAAAGACGTCACATATGATTTTAACGGCGACGGCATATTAGATTATGAGGATGTTTGGGGACTTGTTTCGGAAACGTTCAATTCGATTACTTTCTTTACAGGTTCAGGTGAAAAAATCACTTCTAAGGATAATGACGATCTGCCTGTACTGGCAATGAACAATCCGCGCGCTGAAAGTGTATTGAATCTCTCGTCAGAATTCCTGTCAGACAAGAATACTACGATATTATTCGAGTATTACGGTCAGGATAAATGGCCGCTGCTCACGAAAATATGGGAAGAAGGCCGCGCGTTGTTCTTCTTAGGTCCGTTGCTTCAAACGCCGAAATTCCGTAATATGGACACCGATTTCGGTATACTGCCGGCTCCTAAATTTGAGGAAAGTCAGGAGAGATATTACCATCTCGTAAGTTTATGGGGATCGCCGCTGTTTTGCGTGCCGATAACGATTACCGAGTATGAAAAGATCGGCTATATACTTGAAATCCTCGCGGCAAAGTCCGTTGATACATTGATACCGGCGTTTTACGAAGTTCAGCTCACAAACAAACTGATACGCGATAACGAATCCAAAGATATGATCGAAATAATGCTTGCGTCCGCTTCGTTTGATTTAGGTTCGGCGTATGATTTCGGCGGGCTTATGAGGGCGATTTTGAGTATCGGGTCGGACAGCAAAGTGAGTTTTGCGTCAAGATACGCTTCATTAGAACCGGCGGCGCAAAAGGCCATTGAAAAATTTATAGAAGCTGTAAAATAAATAAAAGGAGATAAAAAATTAATGAAAAAAATATCAATAATGTTATTGTTCGCATTGCTAATCGGTTTATTCATATCCTGCGGCGGAAACGAAGCGAAGTCCGATATTCCGAACGGCACGAACAATGATGAAACCGAAACTGAAGCCAAAAAAGTAATAGACATCGAATACATCGACCTCGGTGGATATGAGATCAGGTTTATAGTTCGCGGAGAAGGAAGCGGTAATTTTCAATGCATTGACCTTTACTCCGAAAGCATGAACGGAGATAAAATAAACGACGCTGTTTATGAACGAAATTCATACCTTGAAGAAATGTACAACTTCAAAATCAAAATGACGGGCGTTGCAGTCAACGTCGCTTCTATCGTTGATTCTCCCGCTACCGTCGCGAAAACAAGTATCCTGTCGCAGGAGGATTTATTTGACGTCGTATATGATTCCTTCCATCAAACAAATTCCCTGCTTCAGGAAAAAATGTTAGTGGATTTATATACTTTGCCGTATATAAACTTTTCGAAACCTTATTGGGACGCGGACGTGAACGCGGATTTGTCGATCAACAATAAACTATATACGACGCACGGCGAACATATGCTGTCGGTAAGCGCCGGATTATACTGCACTTTCTTTAATAAAGAAATGGCGGAAGATTTAAATCTCGAGAATCTTTACGATGTCGTACGGAACAACAAA
>WREN01000041.1 GCA_009779295.1 Oscillospiraceae bacterium
AAACATATATCCAAAACGATAATCACCATCCCGCGGGCGGCCATCTGTATAGACCGCCGCGTGCCAGTACGCATGTGGGTACGGAATAGGGATGTTTTCACTCAATATCTGATCGCGCGTAAAATAATACGCCAACCCTATATCGCCGTCATATTTGTTTATATTGTATATTGCGTAAGCGGCCTGCTCCGTCGGAACGTCGTAATAATCGTAACCATCCGGCACAGGCGTGTCCGCTTTGTAAAACCGCCCTGCCAAGTAATGATTCTCCGAATCAACTTCATGTCCGTTGTGGTGCATAAACGCGCAATCGTAAGTTATATCCGCCGCGTATTTCTCCATTAACCCGTCCAAAGCAAGCATAAATTCATCCCTGCGCGCCCAAAGTTCATCCCATCCTTCATTAGGCCACGCGTCAATGCCGATAAAACGCAGCTTGCCAAGCGTGCAGTATTCAAAATTTTCGCATGTTAATTTTATTCCCTGATCATTTTCCATAACGATTCTTGACATATTGAATCCTCCTTGAATAAATATTTTAATAGTAAAAGGGTTGAAGCACTTGAGTTTTTCGCCGTGCTTTTTCACACCCGACGGCGGGATTCCGTGAAAACGCGCGAACGCTTTGGAAAAACTTTCTGACGTATCGTATTGATACCGCATAGCCACATCGTTGACTTTGCTCTTCGTGAGCAGCAAGTCCAAACCGGCTGAACTTAACCGTCTGTTGCGGATATATTCGCCTACAGTCATACCTATTACCAAATGAAAAATAAGCTGAAAATGAGAGCTTGAGGCATAGGATTCGTTCGATATTTCGTCTATGTTAATATCGTCGGTCAAGTGTTTTTCGATGTAGTGAATAGCTTTCGACAAGCCTTGTATCCAGTTCACACGCGCCATCCTTTCGAAAAGGAATCGAAGATTCCTTATGAATATTATACAACAACACAACCTAAAAAGTCATGTCTTAAAATCCGATGTTTTGTCCGTTACGCAAGCCAAATAGGATTTCCAATCGCTATAATTCCATTTCCATCGTGAATCTCCGCTCTATAAAACACACGCTTTTCGAGTTTAAGGGCAATTCTATTTTCTTGTATTGTACAAACTAAACCTCTGTCTGTATAAATGTTCAACGAATATGAATCTACGTTCAATACCGGAGGGAAAATGTCGCCGATGCTTACAAGAAGAACGTAATCCGTCGCGCACATCTTAATCCCAACCGCTCCTGCTGTGAAGTCGCCTTCGTGTACGCGCTGTACAAATTCCGCTCCGGATCTTTCCGTCAAGTAAACCGTATTAACCGCAGTATTGTAAGTTTTTTCATGAGAATCGCTTCCCGCCGTTGCGTAGACTTTCTTGCCCGCGGCTAACAATTCCAGCCACAGTTTGTAGTTATCGGTGGTTTCGAGAGTTTCGGGCGCGCCGAGTATCACTTCTAAACCCGTTCTCTCGCCGTAATAATAATCAAGCGGGTCACCCGAAACCATGAGCTGCTTCGGGTGCGCGTGTACGAAAGCACCGCCGATGCTCCTGATGTACGCCGCGATCTCGCACATTCGCTCTTTTGTAAATGAAGGATATTGGAAGTTTTCGCCATCGAATTGAAATTCCGGAAAAGTTTCGAGAACTTTTTGCAGGTCGCCCTTGTCACGTAAAAGCATATTGTAGTGTATTTGACTGTAACTCGCGGCGTTCAAACCGTTTATCATCGTCCCCGCTTCGGAGCCGCCGATAAAAATCGCGTCGTCCCATTCGGGCAGAAACATATGCCTGACTTGTCTGTGATCCATCACCGCGGCGAAATCAAGTTGCAGTTCCCTCATCATTCCAGGCCATTTGCCGATTTCCACCGAGCCGTCGCTCGTACCGCCCGAGTTTGTATGGACGTGGAGGTCGCCCCAATAGGGTTTCCTGCCGGCGTATTTCCGGTCAAGCGCGGAGAAGTCGGGGTTGGTTATGATTGTATGTAGGTCGTTTATCATTTTTTTGCATCCTTTCAAATTTTTTATTTTCATTATAAGTCTTTTTTGTGAACTTTTCAAGGCAATAAGAAAAAACAACACGCATAATTACGTGTCGTTTTATTGGAATAAATACCCTTATTTAATTTCGACTTCCGCACCGGCTTCAACGAGTTTGGCTTTAAGCTCTTCGGCTTCTTCCTTGCTTGCGCCCTCTTTGAGCGCCTTCGGAGCGGCTTCAACTAAATCCTTCGCGTCTTTGAGACCGAGCCCTGTGAGTTCGCGTACAACTTTGATGACGTTGAGTTTGGACGCGCCTGCGCCTGTAAGTATAACGTCAAACTCTGTCTTCTCCTCTTCAACGGGAGCCGCTGCTACCGCCGGTCCGCCTGCTACCGCTACCGGAGCCGCTGAAACGCCGAATTCCGCTTCGAGCGCTTTCACGAGGTCAGCGAGTTCAAGTATTGTCAATGTTTTTATTTCTTCCAATAAGTTTGTGATTTTTTCGGATGCCATAATTTTTTTACCTCCATAATATTTTAATATAATTTTTTACGCTTCTTTTGGCGCAGGTTCTGCACCGCCGCCTGTTTCTTTATCGATTTTCGCCTGAAGGACGTAACACAATCCGTACAATGACGATTGCAGACTTCCCATCATCTTCACTATCAATGCTTCTTTGGACGGTATTTCCGCGAGCGCGTTGACTTCTTTCGCGTTTATCAATCTGCCTTCAACGAATCCCGCTTTGATTTCGAACTTTTCGATTTTTTCCGCAAATTCTTTCAAAATTTTCGCCGGAGCTATCGGGTCTTTGCCGCTCAATGCAAGTGCGGTCATGCCGACGAGATGTTCCTTCATCCCGCCGTAACCGGTTATATCAAACGCGCGCTCGGTCATTGAGTTTTTGTAAACTTTATATTCAACGCCCGCTTTACGCAGTTCAACGCGCATTCTTGTATCCTGATCGACGTTAATTCCGGTGTAAGTTACAACAACGCCCGCTGTTGAACCTTTGATTTTCTCGGCGAGTTTCGCCACGATCGCTTCTTTTTCCGCCAATATGCTTTTACTTGGCATTTAATTTTTCACCTCCATAATATAAAAAATGCTTCCCGTTCCATAAACATAAGGACGCGAAAAAGCATAATAATATCCTAATTTAGCTTTTTCCTCGGCAGGACTTATGCAAATTTGCATTGCAAATTTTTTGCCTGCTGTCTTTGGAACTATATGATTATATCACAATATTTTGCATTTGTCAAGCAAAAATCAAAAAATATTGACAAAATTTAATAAAATCGTGAATCTGTTAGTCTTGATATTCTCAAAAAACAACAGAAAAAAATAACCGCCCCATTTAGCCGATGCGTACGGTTATTTTTTTCTAAATAATCTGGAATGTTGAGGTCAACCGCGTTAGCGGTAACACCTTTACCGTATTTTTATTATAGCTTAATTCTAATTATTTATCAAGAGTAATTTCAAATATTTTATCATCAACCTTAGAATCTCTAATCGTCGTGTTCATATTATATACGGTAACGTTATCGTATTTGGATTCCGCAGTAAGGATCAAGCCGTAATCGAATGAAATTTCGAGCTTTTCGGTCTGTTGCGGTATATCGTCGTATGTATACTCAACGCGGTAAATATTGTTTCTTACGTCACGAACGAGTTCGATTTTTAAATCTTCATTCAAAAATTCCGCAATCGAAGGCAAGCCGGATTGATTTTCAAACGTGAATTCATCCGTTACCGAAAAAAATTTCGTCACAGGTTCGTCATAGGTTGTATAATCAGTTATAGCGACTACATTGCCGTCACAAATCAATTTTCTGATTAAAACAGACTCACTGTCATAAGTATCAACACGGTATTTATCGTTTTTAACCCATATATCATGTTTATACGTTATTCTCCTGCCGTCGCTTTCGTTACGATAATATATTTGCTGCGTGAGCAAATATTCTTTAATATAAGGAGCGTCAGTCAAAAATTTTTTTAAATCTTCTTTGCTGATATCATAATATACCGCTTGTTTTTCTTCGGCGGCGTTATTAAACAATTCAAACATTTTGTTGTCTATTTCGTTATAATTATGCGGCGTTTCGACGATTTCCGGATTGCCAAACAGATCAAGCAAAGACCGGGGTATTTCAATAATTTTTATTCGATACAATCCATATATAATTAATAAAAAAAATATAACAACAAACGCTATCAATGAAGCCGTCGATAAAACCATTAATCTTTTGTCATTGGGGTTTGTCTTCATCGCTCTTTACACCAAAATCAAAACCCGCCAAGTCGCGCGTCTTTTGACTCTTAACAATAAAGTAATTTATCACAAATGTTGCGACCCCGATAATTATTATCCCGATCGTTTTAATCCAAAGTTCATTCGCAAGCATTATAGCGGAAATTCCCAATATTCCGCTGATAGCGTATAAAATATGCACGGATTGTTTTTGGTTGAAGCCCATGTTTATAAGCCTGTGGTGGATATGACCTTTATCGGGCGTTGTGAACGGATTTTTACCTTTCAACGTGCGCCTGATGATCGCGAACACGGTGTCAAACAGCGGCACTCCAAAAATAGACAGCGGTATCAAGAATGACATTACCATGTTGAATTTGAATAAGCCTTCGATAGACAGCACGGCGAACGTATAGCCTAAGAACAACGCGCCCGAATCGCCCATGAAAATCTTCGCCGGATTCGAGTTGTACGGCAAAAATCCAAGGCATGAACCCGCCATTATCGCCATAACCAGCGCGAGCGCACCATTGTCGGATGTGGTTAATGTAACGAGCAGCAACGATATCGAACATATCGCCGACACGCCGCACGATAATCCGTCAAGCCCGTCGATGAAGTTTATCGCGTTGGTGAGACCCACGATCCAAAGGATAGTTATCGGTATTTCTAAATATCCGAACACGATATAATGACCGAACAGGTTGATGAATTCAATCGTCATTCCCTGCCATACCGCGATAAGTGCTACAAGTATTTGTACACCGAGTTTGAGGAACGCGTTGAGCCTGAAAATATCGTCAAGTACGCCCATCACCACAAGTATCAATCCGCCGAACCATATCGCGAGCAATGTCGGCGAATACTCCGCGAAAAGCATCGTCGCGGAAACGAATCCGATAAAGATAGCCAGTCCGCCGATACGCGGAGTTGGTTCTTTGTGCATACGCCTGTCGTCTCTTTTCGGGTCGTCTATCGCGCCGATTTTAAATGCGATAACCCGTACCACAGGCGTAGTTGTAAACGCTATCAGGAACGCGAATAACATTCCCGCGCAGCCGAATATAATTTTAACAATATCCATGATTTTTTAATACCTCACAATTCAATCCCCCCTGTCAACTGCGGTTGACATCCCCCCTTTAACAAGGGAGGGAAGGAACAATTATATATTTCTTTTCTCTCCCTCCCTTGTTAAAGGGGGGATGTCAACCGCAGTTGACAGGGGGGATTCCGTTACACCACAAACCCCACCCGTTTTTGTATCTTCGCCAAGGTTTTACTTGCTATTCTCGACGCGGATTCCGCGCCTTTTTTCATTATACCCTCAAGATACGCTTTATCGCCCATGAGTTCGCCGATCTTCTTCTGTACCGGCGCGAGTCCGTCCGCGACGACTTCGCCGACCGCGGATTTAAAATCGCCGTAGCCGCGTCCGTCGAACCCTTTTTCAATGTCGTCGAAACTTTTTCCCGTGAAGCATGAATAGATCGTCATCAGGTTATTAATGCCGTCCTTGCCGTCCGCGAAACGAACGCTCGTGTCCGAATCCGTTACGGCGCGCTTGAATCTCTTGATTATCACATCACGGCTGTCGAGCAAGGCGATGTACGAGTTCGGATTTTCGTCTGACTTGCTCATCTTTTTCTCCGGCTCAACCAGCGACATAATCTTCGTGCCGATTTTTGGGATGTAACCCTCCGGTACTATGAATGTTTCGCCGTAAACCGCGTTGAACCGCTCTGCAACGTCGCGCGTGAGTTCGATGTGCTGTTTCTGATCCTGCCCGACGGGAACCAAGTCCGCCTGATACAACAGTATGTCCGCCGCCATCAGCACCGGATACGTGAATAGTCCGGCGTTGATATTCTGCTCGTTCTTCGCGCTCTTGTCTTTAAACTGCGTCATGCGTGAAAGCTCGCCGAACATCGTAGAGCAACCTAAAATCCACGCGAGTTCGGCGTGCGCCGGAACGTGGCTCTGCACGAAGAGGACGTTCTTGTCGGGGTCAAGTCCGCACGCGATATAAGTCGCCAACGTTTTATACGTACGGTTCCGCAAATCCATGGGGACTTGTTTGACGGTTATCGCGTGCATATCGACAACACAATAAATACAATTAAATTCTTCCTGTAACTTGTTCCAATTAATAATCGCGCCGAGATAATTGCCAATATTTAAATCGCCGCTCGGCTGGATACCTGAAAAGATCGTTTTCATCGCAGAAAACCTCCCACTATTTCGGACATTATCTTCACGCCGCGCTCGATTTGCTCCGGCGACGGCGTTGAGTACGTGATTCTGAACGATTGCGAAGGAGCGGTTTCGTCGCAGTTGAACGCCGTTCCGGGAACGACCGCCACTTTCTGCGCCAGTGCCGTCTGCACAAAATCGTTGAGCGGTATCGAATCCGGCAATGTACACCAGATGAACAACCCTCCGTCGGGGCGCGTGTATTTGACTTCTTTGGGCATGTATTTGTCAAGCGCGGTGAGCATGTTGTGACATTTCGCGCGGTAAATCCCGCGCACTTTTTGGATATGCCCCTCTAAATCGTAATGGTTCATGAACCGCTCGCATACCATCTGGAAGAAAATGTTCGTATGCACATCCTCGACCTGTTTCGCCACGACGATCTTCTGCATCAATTCGTCGGGCGCACATAGAAATCCCACGCGCATACCGGCGGAGAGTATCTTCGAGAACGAGCCGCAGTAAACGACGATGCCTTCGGTATCCATGCTTTTGATGGTCGGGATGTCCTCGCCGCGGAAACGCAGTTCGCCGTATGGATTGTCCTCAAGAATAATCACGCCGTACTTCAGCGCGAGGCTGTAAACGGCCTTGCGTTTCTCAAGCGACATCGTTAAACCGGCGGGATTCTGGAAGTTAGGTATGACATACAGAAGTTTCACGTTCGGAATCGTTTTGAGCGCGTGTTCGAGCTTTTCTATGTTTATGCCATCTTCGTCGATATCTACACCAACAGGAATCGTTCCGTTAGATCGATAGGCATTCAATGCTCCGATAAAACTCGGATTCTCGCACAACACGACGTCGCCGGGGTTGCACATAACTTTATTTGTGAGTTCGAGTCCCTGCTGTCCGCCTGAAACGATTATAACTGTATCTTTTACGTTAAGCCGTTTTTTCACAGATTCCCTTAACGCCGGATAACCTTCGCTGATACTGTACTGCAAAGCGGTTACCGCATTATTCTGAAAAATATAATTCGAGATTTCGTTCAGTTCTTTCACAGGGAAAGATTCCGGCGCGGGATTCCCCGCCGCGAACGCTATCATTTCCGGGTCGGACAGACTTTTGAATATCTCACGGATAGCCGAAGGTTTCATGTCTTTCATTTTTTCTGATATTTTATATTCCATATTAATTCACAGTCACCTTAATTTTATAATTTTAATCATTATACATAAAATTTTTGCATATTTCAAGAAGTAGTTATTAATTTTACTTGAATATTATTTATTTTTGTGGTATAATGAGAAAATAAATATGGGAAACGGACCACCCCGCCGTTACGACGGCACCCCTCCAAGGAGGGGAATTAAAACCCCATTCCCCTCCTTGGAGGGGTGGCAATGCGTAGCATTGACGGGGTGGTAGAACTTGGAGGCTATTAACATGACAACAAAAAAAATCACGATCGGCAAAATATTAAAATATTCAGTTTACGGCTTAATTATATTCGTTTACTTATTCTTCATGGTTCGTATCTGTACTATGGGCGATCCTAAAAGCATGGAGGAATTTGTTTGGAACGAATCCGGCGTTTCGGCATATAATAGTAACTCTGACAATTTTATTATAAATGTTGTCAATGAAAAAAGTATGAATTATCAATATATCACCGGCGACGGGAAATTCGCGGTAAGTAATATCCACACCGCCAAATTGGCGGATGCCAATGCCGGACAGATTCAATTCACGATAAGATACAACAACAGCACTATCAAAACTCTGAAAGCCGATTACAACCTCGAAAAAGACCCTGTAGGCGAGCCTTTTATTTATATTTTATATGATTCAAACGGTAATATTTACAGAAATTATCAATATATCAGCGACAGGAAATTATTGTACAACTACAAAAGAATCATCTTCGACGGCATAGATTTGACCGCGGACGAGTTTCACGTTGACATCTATTACTGCGACGACGTGAGATTCACCAAACCGCCGTATGGAAGCCTTCCTGTATTGAAAGCCGATTATTACTTCATGGATGAGGGCTATAATATATCTAAAACGCCTGTAACGGATAAACGACTGAACGTCAATCCCGTTTATCGGATCAAAGATTGAGAAACGAGGTCATATAACAGAATGATTTTAAATTCCCGCCAAGCCGCCGTAGCGTACAGATGCCCGTATTGCGGTATCAACACAATAAGCATGGTAGGTATATTCTCACTTAGCGGAGATATGTTCAAACTCAAATGCAAGTGCGGTAAGAGCGAACTTACGATAACTTATACATCTGACCGGAAAATCCGATTGAATGTTCCATGTTTGATTTGCCCTAATTCGCACAACTACGTGATAAGCTCGAATACGTTCTTTGAGAAAGAATCTTTCAATCTGTCCTGTACTTACACATCAGTTGAAATATGTTTTATCGGGACGCACGAAGTTGTCATGGAGGAATTAAAAAAATCCGATATAGAACTCAACAATATGCTGCAGGAAGCCGGACTTGACGATTTTGATTTTTTAAAGAATGAATTGCCGCTTAACGACCCGCAAATCGAGGATATTGTGCGTTATATGCTTGTAGAGCTTGATGAGGAGGGTAAATTGAAATGCGAATGTGAACATCACGGAGAAAGTATGTACGATTTCGAATTTAGGGACAATTCCGTTGATATTTTTTGCAGAACATGCGGCGCTTCGCAGAAAATCCCGATGCTGAGCGTTACTAACGCTAACGACTTCCTGCACTGTGACGGGCTGAATTTAAAAAAACGTTCCAAAAAACCAAAGCCGCCAAATGTATAATATAAAGTGCCTGTCAAACGACAGGCATTTGGTTATTTAAAGAATTCCGCGATTTTTTCACACGCTTCGATCGGGTCGAAATCATTTGGCTTACAATATATTTGTTCAGGAAATTCCGTTTCATTTTCAATGAGAATACAAATTGTTTTGAGTATTCCGGGAAGATGTTCACGTAAGTATTCGTCGCGTTCAGGCTGTTTTAAGAAGTTCGGCAGGAGTAATTCGCGGCTTTCGCATGTATGAGGTAGTGAACGCGCTAATTTCTCTGCTTTTTGGATTTCGCAATTTCTTTTGTGTAACATGCAAAGTGTAGCATAAATCGTGCCTTTTGCTTTGTATGACCTTCCTTCTAATCCTTGTTCGCAGAGTTGGATAGCTTTTTCCGTTTCAATACCCATTAAAGCGTAAGTTTCACCTAAACATCCTAATAAAATTGGATGACTTGGAAAGATTTTTAACATCGATTCAATTAATTCAGCAGCTTCTTCATAATTTTTTTGTTCGTATAATTCATTTATACGCGGATAAATATTTTGCAATTTCTCTTTCTCGCTTATTTCCTCCATGCCAAGCAGATAATCCACCGTCACGTCGAAGAAGTTAGCCAAACCCGGCAGCAATACAATGTCGGGATAGCACTCGTCCCGCTCCCATTTGCTGACCGCCTGCCCGCTCACGCCGATGTGTTCCGCAAGTTCCTCCTGTGTCAAACCCCTGTCTAATCGTAAACATTTTAAATTTTTAGATATATACAATTTTAATACACCTCCGAATGGTATTTTATCACAAAAATTTATAATCCGCAAGAGAGGTATTGTTGACAGGATTCAACCTACAGTAGAATCCCCCTCGGCTTCAGCCCACGGCTTTGCCGTTGGCTTCGCCGTATCCCCCTTTGACAAGGGGAGAAGGAATATAATATATTTGGTTCTTTCCCTCCCTTGCCAAAGGGGGGATGTCAACCGCAGTTGACAGGGGGGATACTTGACAAATTTTCCCCTCCGTTATATAATTAACCTGTAAACAAACATTAGGAGCATTATATGGAACCCAAAAAAAGATTCTTCGAAATATCGCTGCTGAACGTATTTTTATGTATGCTGGTAATTTTCATACACGTTTCGTCCGCGCCCATTTCGAATTTGGATAAAACAAGCTGGCAGTATTTAATCGTATATATTCCGTGGCGGTTATCGGCGTTCGCGGTTTACGGATTCATTTTTTTGAGCGGATTCAAACTGTTGCTGACGAAATCAGATAATTTTCACTACGGGAAATTTTTGCTGGGCAGATTGCTCTCGATTGTCATTCCGTATATAATCTGGGTGGTTATTTACTACATATATTTTTGTTTCCACCGCAACTATTTCCCGTTTCGGATCATGGATTTGCTGCGGTATATTTTTGTCGGCGATTTGGTCGGGCACTTTTATTTTATAATCATCATCGTGCAGTTTTATTTGCTCGCGCCGGTTTGGATTTGGCTCGTCAAAAGGGTGAACGGCGCGCTGTTTATTTCGTTCTCGCTAATATTAACAATAATTTTTTATCAGACTTTCATCGGTTTTGTTTACAACGACCGCGTGTTCACGACATATCTCGTGTATTGGATAGCCGGATGTTACGCGGGTCTGTATTACGATAAATTCAAGGATATTCTATTGAATAACCGCGTATTTATTACTGTTATCTTCATCGTTTCCGCCGTTTTGAATGTCGTTTTTAAATACGAAAACATTCACATTTTGTACTGCATGAGTGCGATTTTGTTCTTCTTTATGACCGCACAGTATATAAAAGAAATAAAATTCATAAACAAAATCGACAAAGTGAGTTACGGAATCTACCTCTCGCATTGCCTGTTTATCTTCATCGTTGACGAGTTCACCGCGGGATTGTCAACATTGTCGAGCTATTTAATTAGAATATTTACAGTATATATTGTAACGATTTTCAGTCTATTATTAACAAATAAAATAAAAGGAATGATCAAAAATGGCAGAAGAACACGTACACGGCTATAACCCGAAAACCTACGTCGAACCGCAGGAACCACTCATCAAGGAACGTCTCGAATGGTTCAAAGATCAAAAACTCGCGCTCATGATGCACTGGGGCATATATTCGCAGCTCGGCATAATCGAATCGTGGCCGCTCGT
>WREN01000042.1 GCA_009779295.1 Oscillospiraceae bacterium
CGGTATCGGGTTTAAATTTATTTGAAGTTGAATTTATGAAATCCATATTGTAAAGTTTTACAATCGCTTCTTCGTATTTATGCCCTTTAATATCGGTGAATCCGCCTTTTACGTGATAATTATCTGTTGGTACATTCTCTTTTAATAATTCAATAAAATTATAATTAACGACTTTACCGGTTTTCGCGTCAATGGAGTAACTATAATTATAACGGTAAATCAACAGCAAATATTTTTCGTAATCAGATATTTTTTGATATGATGTGAAAATTGTTTCATCTTCGAGATTGTCGTAAATCAAATAAGTCGGTTTCAAATCGAACTTCGCCCAGTATCTGTCAACGGCGTTATCTTTTGATATTATATTGTCAAGCGATGGGAATTTTGCGTCGGAATAGTTCATGTAAACCGAAGTTATGAGCTGTGTATCCGGATCGAGTGTAATCGAAATGGCATCCGAAAACTTAATTCCGTTCACATAACGATAGAAGTTATAACTATAGTTAATCATGTATTCGTTGTAATAAATATACGGTTCGTATACATATTCATCGAATATATCCGGATATAATTCTTTTAGATATTTTTCCGCTATCGGATAACAATCTTCAAAAGATTTTTCAAATTCATTTGCGTATCTGTAAATATAATTATTGGTGTAAAAATTAAAATTGTTTATTACGCCTGTTTCCGCGTCAACGTCTGCGTATGCCGAATCGCCGTCTTTATTCCTATAGCTAATATTCCAGTAATACGTTTCAACATCGGTGTAAATGGATTTGTTTTTATTGAGCCTGCTTGTTACGACATAATAATCCGAAGTAAATTGTAGTGCCGGATTATCAACTAACATTTTCGTGATCTCGTCAACCGTCAAAAACGATTCGTCCAATTCAACAGCGGCTATTTCAATGGGCGTTAGATAATTGCTTTGCGGGGCGACAGACATTTCTTCCGCTACCATGTCGTTCGCGCCTGTCGCCGCAACTCTGGGATAATATGTGGTACCCTGTACATTTAACATTTTACCGGTCGCCGCGTCGAAAACTTTAGTTCTGTAATCATATGGTAATTTGTAAACTAATTTAACTTCAGCGAGTTTGTCGTAACCGTTCGGGTAAACAATTTGATACGCCAGTTCAAACGGTAGGTTCTTTTTCATGGAATTTAATATATCTGTTTTGGAAAGTGATGTAACGAGATCAGTTTTTGCAACGTTGTTTGACATACTGTAACGCGAATAATTGATTATTTTGCCGTCAGAACTTACGGAAACAGTTATATATTCATTCCCAATAACGATATTATTTTCTATTCGGTAAAACGTCATACTATATGTATCGTTGTATGTAGAATATGTAATTTCCGCATAATCTTTGGATATGCTATCAATTAAATTCGGAGCAATAACGCTTATAAAGTCATACGCGATATCGATCGCTTCGTCTTTGCTGATTTGTGGAATCCTTATATAATCACGGTACTGATTATTGTTATAAGTATCGTAAGAATATATAATCCCGTCAACGCCGACACCGGAATACATCGATTTGTAACCGTCTTTATCACTCGACGACCAGTTCAAATCATAAATCTTTTTGCCGTAATTAATACTGACATAATGATAAAACTCTTTGTACTCGTCCGTAGCGCCGAAGGTTTCTTTAAATTTTAATATCGCGGCGGCGAGTTCCGATTCCACCGATACCGATGTCGGAACATAATCCATGAAATCTTCGACTATTTTTTCAATTTCAGGCATTACAACTACCCGCGGTTCTACCGTAGGCATTTCAACGGATTCACTCTCTTCAATAGCTGCGATGTTTGCAGCAGGTAAGAATAAAAGTATAAATGTCAATAATATTGCGAATATTTTTTTGGGCATAAAATCTTCTCCTTAATTTGTATTTTTCCATTGGACGGAGATATTTCAAAAATGTTTCATTTGATTTCAAATCAATCATACAACGCGCCATACGCAACACATGCCCTATAGTCCGCGCTTTCGGCGTTATCCGTTCCGAACGCCGACCACGAATGAGGACGGTAGATTTTACATTCGCACACGTTGTGCATAGAAACCGGAATACGCAGCATCGAAGCGAGCGTGATAATATCCGCGCCGATGTGCCCGTAAGTGAACGCGCCGTGATTCGCGCCCCAATTTGCCATGACGCTGTAAACGTCCGTGAACGCGCCTTCGCCCGTCAATATCGGCGCGAACCATGTTGAAGGCCAAGTCGGGTCTGTGCGTTTAAGCAGGAGCGAATTTACGTCATCCGGTAAATCTACCGTGTAACCTTCGGCAATCTGCATGACCGGACCGAGTTTGTCGATCAAATTCAAGCGTATCATCGTGACGGGCATTTCTCCCTGCGTTGAATATTGCGAACTGAATCCGCCGCCGCGGAAGTATAACTTATTCGCGGGCGCCCATTTTGTGTTTTCCATGCACGCGTCAATATCCGCGTCGGTCATTTCCCACCACGGTTTCATAACGTTGTTCCCGTCGGCGTCTTTCGCGCCGCCGTTGCCGTCAAGCGCCGCCGCTCCTGAATTTATAAGGTGTATGAATCCGTTTGCCGCTTTGCCAACCGGTTGATAACCGGAAACACGTTTCACAGCGTCGGGACTCCAATACGTGCGCACATCCGCGAACACGCCCGCTTTGTTACTGACGAGGTTTAAGAACAATTGCGACAAGCCGTTCAGGTTATCGTTCTCTGTAGCGAATACCGTAGGCTGGCGTTTGCCGTTCCAGTCGAACGTCGAGTTTAATATCGCTTCGGTGAAGTCGGCGTTCGGTTTATAATCCGTCCATTGTCTTTGTCCTTGGAAACCTCCGGCTATCCCGTTTCTACCGTTGGATTCTTCTATCCAGCCGATTTCCGCGAGCTTCGGATTGCCGAGCATAATATCTTTGATAATTATTGTCATCTTCGCGATAAATTCCCATTGCTGTTTATCTTCTTCCGGCGTGCTCTGCAGTTCCGGCGCGTTTACTTCCAAGCCTTTTTTGCAGTTTTTAAAAATCCAATCTAATTCTTTCGCGTATTCCGCTTCGTCGTAGATTTTCAATTCCATACGGCGCAGTATTTCGGCCATATCGACCCATTCCGCGCGTATGCCAAGATATTTCTGCATGAAATTCGCGTCAAGTTGCGAGCCGGCAATACCCATCGAAACGCCGCCGATTCCGACATACGCTTTGTTTTTCATCATACCGACGGCAATCGCGCAGCGCGCGAATCTTAATAATTTCTCCGTTACGTCGCACGGGATCGAAGTATCGTCCGCATCTTGAACATCGTGCCCGTAGATAGCGAACGCGGGCAAACCGCGCTGAGCGTGTCCCGCCATGACAGCCGCGAGATAAACCGCGCCGGGACGTTCCGTGCCGTTGAATCCCCATACAGCTTTAACGGTAGTAGGATTCAAATCCATCGTTTCGCTGCCGTAACACCAGCACGGCGTGACCGTCAACGTCCCGCATATATTGTATCTCATAAATTTATCGGCGCAAGCGGCGGCTTCGGCGCCGCCTCCAATCGTTGAATCCGCGATGATACATTCAACGTGCGTGCCATCGGGATAAAATAATGTTGATTCAATAAGTTCTTTAGCGGATTTCGCCATGTTCATGGTTTGGACTTCGAGCGCTTCCCTAACGCCTTTCATGCGTCCGTCAATTACGGGTCTTATTCCAATTATTGGTTTATTCATACTATTCGTTCCTCCGTTTTATTGTTAAATATAATATACCACAATTTATAAATAATTTCAATGCTTATTTACATTTTATTTTAAAAATGATATAATATAATTTGACAGGGGGTAATATTATTTCAATTCTGCAATACTTCAAAAAACGCCCTTTTTGTTTTGCATGTTTGATATTTTTGGCAGCATCGTTTTTAATATACAACGCAAACATTTATGTAAAGCTAATTCTTTTAGGAATTTGCATACCGTTATTATTCTTTCGAAAAGTTAGATTTTTATCAATTGCTGCAATGTTTGCTGTTGTAATATCGCTTTTGTATTTTAATTTATACTATAAAAGTTTTGAGGACAAAATCGGCGAAACAAGTGTAATCGAAGGCTACGCTTTGAAGAATACTTCATACACGAATTACAGTTCGGGGTATGATATAAAGATTACTAAGATCGACGATAAAAAAGTCAATGTTAAATCGAAACTGTACACCGAATACCCTTGCGATTTGGATGATTACGAAAGTTTCAGAATGACCGTAACTTTTATCGAAATGGAGGATAACGTTTTCGGATTCCCTGAGAAGAATTACAATATCTCAAACGGATTTTTATTGAAAACCATTTCAACAAATGAACATAAAAACTATGATTATTTCGGCACAATTAAAAAACCTCCGAGTTCGATTTTCACTGAGTGCAATAAATATTTTTCAAATATATTGTACAAACATTTGGAAAGAGATAATTATAAATTTGTAGACGCTCTGCTCTTGGGCAACAAATATGAACTTCCGGCATCGATGAAACGTGATTTCCGCACATTAGGCTTATCGCATATCATCGCCGTCAGCGGTATGCACTTCTCGATTCTGTTCGGAATGTTCGGAACATTGTTAGGATTATTAAAAATCGATAAAATAGTAATAAATATAATCCTCATCGTATTCGCGATATTTTTCATGGGTTTAACGGGGTTTTCGCCGTCGGTGACCCGTTCGGCGATAATGTTTATCATTTACAGTTTGTCGTTTTTATTCGGGCGCACAAATGATTCGGTGACATCGTTGTTTTTATCTGTAACATTGGTTTGCATAATAAATCCGAACGCGGTATTTGATGTAGGATTGCTGTTATCATTCTCCGCAACTCTTGGAATTATCACGTTAGGTTCAATTTTAAAACCGAAAACAAAAATAAAGCCGCTTAAGTTTATTTTAGAGAGTTTCATAATGACGATATGCGCGATATTATTTACATTGCCGTTTATGTGGATTTTTTTCGGCGAATTATCGATAATTTCTCCGTTAACGAATATCATCGTCAACCTACCCGCGACTTTTATTTTATATTTAGCGCCTTTTATAATAATTCTAAATAAAATCCCGCCGCTGTTATTTTTCGCGAAAGTTTTAATTAACTTATTCTGCAATATATTTTTCGCCATAGTTGAGTTCTTCACACAATTTTCCGGCTCAACTGTTTCGCTGGGGTATGACTTTGTTAAATATGTGTTTATTGTTTTGATCGCAGGTTTTTTAGTTCTTTCTTTTATGAAGATAAAAAATCCTATTGTTTATTTTATTCCGGTGGTTGCGTCGATTCTTGTATTTTCCGTTTGTTTATTTATCTACAACATGACTGAATCGAAAATCGTGCGTATTAATTATATAACTTATAAAAACAACGACGGTTTTATAGTTGTAAACGGTAACCGCGGAATGATTTGCGATATATCCGACGGTTCATACGGTATAACGAATATTGCAAATAATCTGCTTTCAGATAATTACTACATGCTTGAAATCGATACATATATGTTTACGCATTACCATCAGAGGCATATTTCAACGTTCTATAGAATTTCGCAATATACATACGTAAGAAACGTGATTCTGCCCGAACCGGTAAACGAAGTAGATAAAAATGTTTTCAATAATATAACCGCACTCGCGGAACTAAACGGTTGCAACGTTATTATTTTTTCGAAAGATGAAGATGTTTCTATTGTTTTATTCGATAACATTCAAATTGATTTAATGAAATACACAAAATTAAAACGTTCTACGCATCCTGTATTGAGCCTATCTTTCAAAGTTAATGATTTAAATTATTTATATATAGGAAGTTCGGCACATGAAACTCTAAATTTTTTTGGCGCGGATGTTGTTGTTTACGGCAGACACGGACCGATATTGAAGAGTTTGATCGATATCGGAGATAAATATAACTTCCTGCAATATATCATTTACGGAAATCAGGAAATTTTCGATATGGTAAAATATAAATTCGATGTTCATTACAAAATCCATAATGACAACCATTACAATACAGAGATAATTTTCAATTTGAAAAATAAACGTTAAATACGGCATGGCAAATTCATGTATACTTGATGGCAAAATTGTAAACAATAAATTTTATTTTGATAAATTACGGCACAATTTTGAAATAACAGTTGAAAAGTTATAAGTTTTGTTGTAAAATATTAAAAAGGAGTGATACTAATGTCCGTTAGAAGAAAACAAATTGCGGAAAGTATATTTTTAAATATAATTGAAACCGACAAATTCAAAACGAATTATATTTCTGTGAATTTCATAACCCGTTTGGATAAACAAACGGCTTCCTTAAACGCTTTGATTCCGATGGTTTTGAAACGCGGAACGAAGAATTTCCCGAATATCGCGAAAATCAGCGAGAAGCTCGAAGATTTATACGACGCGAGTCTGAACGAGAGAGCTTATAAACGCGGCGAAAATCAAATCATCAGTTTCGTTTCGTCAAGTTTGAACAACAAATATTCCCTCGACAACACCGATATATTATCGACCGATATATTATCGGGTATTATCGATATGTTCGCCGAGATTATTTTCAACCACGACGAATTCAAAGCCGAATACGTCGAGAGCGAAAAAAATAATTTGATCGACAATATCAAAGCGGAGATCAACAACAAAACCGCTTACGCCGTAACGCGCTGCCAGGAAGTTATGTGCGAGAACGAAGTCTACGGAACTTCGCCATTTGGCAAAGTTGAGGACGTCGAAAAAATATCGGTTGAGCAACTTTTCGCGCAATATAAAAAGTTGTTATGCGAATCGATTATCGAGATTTATTTCGTCGGGACATGCGACTTCGATGATTTGTTTAAAAAAATGTCAAATATATTTTCCTACGAACGAAAAAACATCATCAAATTGAACACGAACGTCATACGTTCGGCGGAAAAAATCAAGGAATACACCGAAGATCAACCAGTAACGCAAGGTAAATTATCGCTCGGATTCCGGACAGGCTCGGTTTTACCTGACGGCGATTACTTCAAATTCGTGCTGTTTAATGAACTATACGCCGGTTCGCCGACGAGTAAATTGTTCATGAACGTGCGCGAAAAATTGAGCTTGTGCTACTATTGCAGGTCGGTTCCCGAACCTATTAAAGGCGTCATGATTGTTTCAAGCGGTATCGAAGTCGCGAACAAAGAATTGGCGCAGTCCGAAATATTATTGCAACTCGAAAACGTTAAAAACGGCGTCATAACCGACGAGGAATTATCTTCGGCAAAGAACTCGATTATCAACAAATACCAAGAACTAAGTGACAGCCCTGCATTGCTTGAATCTTGGTACATCGGACGGATGTTAGCAGGGTTGACGGATTCGCCTGAGAAAGCAATCGAGCAAATCAAAACCGTAACCATCGATGATTTAATCCAAATTGCCAAAAAAATCACGTTAGACACGATATATTTTATGAACGGAACGTTAAAAGGAGGAAACGAAAATGTTTAAGGAAAGTAAACTATTGAACGAAAAATATTACCACGTCAAGCATAAAAGCGGGTTGAATATTTATATATTCCCGAAAGATTTGACTACTTCCTACGCCGTTTTCGGAACTCGCTACGGTTCGATTGATAACAAATTCCGGTTTAATAACGAAACAGATTATACGGTCGTTCCAGACGGTATCGCGCATTTTCTTGAACATAAAATGTTCGAGAACGAGGACGGCGAGGATACGTTCGCGAAGTTCGCTCGCACCGGCGCATCCGCTAACGCGTACACTTCGTTCAACATGACGGTTTATCTGTTCTCCTGCACGGATAGATTTTATGATTCGCTTGAGATTTTGCTGGATTACGTGACCCATCCGTACTTCACGCCGCAGACGGTCGAGAAGGAGCAAGGCATCATCTCGCAGGAAATCAGAATGGGCGAGGATAATCCGGGGCGGTCGCTGTTATACGGAACCTTGCAGGCAATGTACGAAAAGCACAACGTCAGAATTGAAATCGCAGGCACGGTCGAATCGATTTCCGAAATAACCGCCGATGTGCTATACAAATGCTACAATACGTTCTACAACTTCAGCAACATGGCGTTGTGCGTCAGCGGCAACGTCACGCTCGACGAAGTTGTAGCGGTTGCGGATAAAATCCTGCCGGAACAGCCTGAAATAAAAATCGAAAGCGTTTACGATAAAGAGGATGCTAAAGTTTTCAATAACTATTTCACGAAAAAGATGCAGGTTTCGAAACCTTTGTTCAGCATAGGAATCAAGGACGTTCAAATAATCAGAGACACAAAAGAACGCATGAAAAAAAGCGCGGGAATGGCGATTTTAAACTCCATCCTTTACGGTAAAAGCAGCCCGTTCTTCAATGAATTGTACGAAGAGGGATTGATTTCCGGTCCGCTTGATTGCTGGAACGAGCATAATAAAGCGTTCTCGTTCACTATGTTTTCCGGCGAATCCAATGATCCGGACGAAATTTTCAAACGGTTCAAAAAATATATTTATGTAATGCAGAACGCCGGTATTCACGGCGCGGATTTCAACCGCTGCAAACGCGTTCTGTATGCGAATACGGTTAAAAGTTTCGATTCGACCGACGATATCGCGAACAATTTCCTGAACTTCATTTTTGAAGACGGCGATATATTCGATTTCGTCGATATAGTCAGCCAAATCGATTACAATTACATAATGGATTTACTTTTAGAAATGTACAAAGAGGATTATTATTCGCTGGCGACAATTTATCCGATTGAGGTGACCGCTGAATGACAAACACATTGTCATTTCCCGGACTTGGAATCGGCGAATTTACAATTAATCCGATCGCGTTCGAGTTCGGTTTTATCAAAGTCGCATGGTACGGAATTATTATAACTTTAGGTGTAATACTCGGAGTGGCGTACACATTATACCGCTCGGAATTCGAGGAAATTAAATCGGACGATATTTACGATTTAACTTTATTCGTAGTGATTTTCGCGGTGATCGGAGCGCGGGTGTATTATGTTCTCACGAATCTCGATTCTTATAAAACGTTTATGTCTGTCATTTCGGTTTGGAACGGCGGAATCGCGATTTACGGCGCGATTATCGCGGGCGGTATTACGACAGTTATCGTCGCGAAAATCAAAAAAATAAATCCGGCCAAAATGTTGGACTTAGTCGCGCCGGCTGTTATGATCGGACAAATCATCGGAAGATGGGGTAACTTTACGAACGCAGAAGCGTTCGGATCGGAAACTATCCTTCCGTGGCGCATGGGGATACAAAACGCGTTATATTATCCGGAAACGATTTACGTTCATCCCACTTTTTTGTATGAATCGTTATGGAATTTGGTGGGATTTATCGGAATCCACTTCATCTACAAACACAAAAAATACAACGGGCAGATATTTTTGTTATATATGACTTGGTACGGGTTTGGGCGTATGTTGATTGAAGCCTTGCGTACCGACAGTCTTTACATAGGAAGTTTTAAAATTTCGCAGCTTGTAGGGTTTACATCGTTTGTTGTGGGAGTAATTCTGCTGATATTTTTTGGTATCAAAGCAAACAAGCAAATCGAATTAGAAGAAATTGAAGAAAATAATGAAAATGAAGAGGTCAAAGAAGAAAATGGCAGTGATAATTGACGGCAAACAAATTTCCGCGGAAGTACGGACCGCGCTTGCGGAAGAAATCAAATCTATGAAAACAGTTCCGGGATTGGCGGTCGTGATCGTGGGCGAAGATCCCGCTTCGCAGATTTACGTGCGCAACAAAGGTAAGGCCTGCGAGGAAGTAGGAATATATTCGGAAATCATCGAACTACCCGCCGAGACGTCGCAGGACGAATTGTTGAGTATAATCAACAGATTAAACAACGATCCCAAAATCCATGGGATTTTGGTGCAATCGCCGCTCCCAAAACACATTTCGGAAAAAGCCGTTACCGAATATATTTCTCCCGATAAGGATGTTGACGCGTTCAATATGGTAAATGTCGGGCGAATCATGTTCGGCGATTACGATTTTTTGCCGTGTACTCCGGCGGGCGTTATGGTGTTGCTTGAAAAGTACGGAATTGACGTGACGGGGAAAGAATGTGTCGTGGTCGGGCGCAGCAATATCGTCGGTAAACCTATGGCAATGCTGTTATTACACGCGCACGGGACTGTTACAGTTTGCCATTCACGGACTAAAAACTTAGGAGAGGTAACAAAACGCGCGGATATTTTGGTTGTCGCGATCGGCAAAGCTAATTTCATTACGGGTGATATGGTTAAAGACGGAGCGGTAGTTATTGACGTCGGCATGAACCGCGTTCCCGATTCCAAAAAAGTTATCGGAGACGTTGATTTTGCGTCGGTCGAACCGAAAGCGTCTTACATAACTCCGGTTCCGGGCGGAGTCGGACCCATGACAATTACAATGTTGTTAAAAAATACTGTTAAATCTGCACAAAAAGACTTGACATAATATATAAAATGTGATATAATAATATGCCGCATGATTTACAGGTCACTAAAGATGAATAATCTACCTGTTTCAGCGAGATTAAAGAGTGTTCACTAACGTGAAACTCCAGAAAGCGAGGTGCTTTTCGTGTTTGCTGTAATCGAAACAGGCGGAAAGCAGTATAAAGTCAACGAGGGCGATATTATTTTTATTGAAAAACTTAATATCAACGAAGGCGAAAAAGTTACGTTTGATAAAGTGCTTGCTCTTTCATTGAATGATAATTTTCAAGCGGGTATCCCTTATGTAGACGGCGCTAATGTCGTCGGTACTGTAGTTAAAAATGGCAAAGGCAAGAAAATTCACATTTTAAGGTACAAATCCAAGAAAAATGAAAAGAAAAAAATTGGACACAGACAGCCTTATACTAAAGTCCAAATCGAAAAAATTGTCGGTTAAGGAATCAATGCAATGACCAGGATTACATTTTTTAAACGCAGCGGGATTTTTTACGGGTTCGAAGAGAAGGGCCACACGGGTTACGGCTCGGAAGGCGACGACGTGCTGTGCGCGGCTCTTTCGGCGATGACGATGCTAATTATAAACGCGATTGAAGTCGTTTACGCGTCGAACGTCGATTACTCGATTGACGAGGAAACCACTGACATAAAAGTTATTGCTACAAGCGCGTTGCCCGAATTTGAGGACGACGAACGTAAACGGTTCGCGGTTTCGGGATTAATCGAAGCGTATTTTTATCAATTGAACGATATGACGGAAGAATATTATGAATTTCTGGAAGTTGAAGAACAAGAAGATTAAAATGTATTGCAACGCAATACAATACAAAACGGAGGTGTACAAGTTAAAATGTTAAAGATCGGTTTGCAATTTTTTGCACATAAAAAGGGCGTTGGTTCAACCAAGAACGGAC
>WREN01000043.1 GCA_009779295.1 Oscillospiraceae bacterium
CCAATCGCGAAAGGCGAGGAATCCAAAGCGGAAGCATTACTTGAGAGCCTGTATAAATATTTTATAAAAAACTCCGATAAATTGCCGGAAGAATACTCTAATATAATAAAAGAAGAAGGAATTGAACGCGCCGTTTGCGATTATATATCGGGCATGACGGACAGATACGCGATTAATATGTATAAGCAGTTATTTATTCCGGAAGTATGGAATGACGGGAAAAATATATTAACTTAAAAAAATAAATTGTGGGAAAGATAGTACATATGATATCAGATACTGTTATTGAAGAAATAAAATTTAGAAACGATATTATAGATGTGGTTTCCTCATATGTAACGCTCAAACGTTCCGGGTCGAATTTTAAAGGTTTATGTCCTTTTCACAGCGAAAAAACGCCTTCGTTTACTGTTTTTACAACGGGTAAAAATTTTTATTGTTTCGGATGCGGCGTCGGCGGAGGCGTTATCGACTTTATTATGCGCGCGGAGAATCTTGATTATCCTGCCGCGCTCGCGTATTTGGCGAAACGCGCCGGAATAGAACTTAAACACGATACCGACGACAACGAAAACAACGTAAAAAAATCAAGGCTGCTTGAAATGAACAAAGCGGCCGCTAAATTTTATCATACGCAGCTTATTTCAAACGAGACCGCGATGAAATATTTGACGAACCGCGAGTTATCGGTAGCGTTAATAAAACATTTTGGGTTAGGATTCGCGCCGGATGATTTCGGGACATTGACAAATCATTTGAAATCGTTAGGTTATACTGAAAAAGAATTGACGGTCGGATGGTTATGCGGCGTAAGCAAAAAAAATAACAAGCCGTATGATATGTTCCGCAACCGTATAATATTTCCGATAATCGACCCTGCCGGAGACGTCATCGCGTTCGGCGGGCGCGTTATTGACGATTCAATGCCGAAGTATCTGAACTCATCCGACACGCCGGTATTTAAAAAGAGCCGTAATTTGTTCGCGTTGAATTTCGCGAAAAATCATTCTTCCGAAAACATTTTGCTTTGCGAAGGTTATATGGATGTGATCGCGCTTCACGGGGCCGGATTTGAAAACGCCGTAGCAACGCTTGGAACATCGATGACTTCCGACCATGCCCGAATGTTGAACAGATTCACAAAGAATGTTATCATCGCTTACGACAACGACAAAGCCGGTCAGGACGCGGCGGATAAAGCGTTCAGACTGCTTGGCGAAGTCGGAATGAATACGCGGATTATTCGTATGACCGATGCTAAAGACCCGGACGAATATATTAAAAAATACGGCGCGGCAAAATTCAAACAGATTATCGACAAAAGTACTTCGCAATTCGATTTTAAATTAAACATCGTGTTGAATAAATACGATATTAAAAAAGACGACGAAAAGATAAGCGCGCTGAACGAACTCATAAAGATTATTTCCGAAGTGTACTCTGAAGTTGAAAGGGATATTTACATCCAGCGCTGTGCGGAATTGTTTGGTGTACCCGGTACAAGCATTAAAAACGAAGTCGGCAGAATTATCAGGAAGCGCACAGTAGAATTCAAGAAAACGGAAAAGCAGGAAATTTACAAAAAAACAGAAGGTTACGGCGACCGTATAAATCCTCAGTCGATGAAAAATATGAAAGCGGTTCGCGCTGAGGAGGCGATATTGGGTATTATATTGCTGCAAAACGAATATATTAAATCGGTGTTAAAAAATGAAATCGATTTAAAAAGCGAATACTTTGTCACAGATTTCAACCGCAAAGTATTCGACGCGATTATAAATCATTACACAGAACGGGAAAGTTTCAACGAAGCTATATTAAGCGGTATATTTTCGCACGACGAAGTGAGTAAAATTATTAAAATGAAAATCGACCGCACGGAACTTTCCAATAACGTTGAAATTCTAAAGGATTATATATCAGCTTTAAAAACAACGAAAGAAAAAGATATTTTTGAACAGTTAAAAAATAGGGAGAGAAAATAAATGAACGGAGAAAAAAAAGTTGAGATGAGAGACCTGATTGAAAAAGGTAAAAACAAAGGATCGTTATCGAACAGCGAAATCATGGAGGCGCTTGAGGATGTAGATTACGATATTGAGCAAATCGAAAAATTGTATGAAACGCTTGAAAACATGGGAATCGAGGTCACAGGATACCTTGACGCGCCGGAATTTGAAGAAATCGAAAGCGAAATCGAACAGTACGAGAGCGCCGAGGATATGGAGAAGATGCTCGTTCAGGAAGGACTTGCGATCGACGACCCCGTGCGTATGTATTTGAAAGAGATCGGCAAGGTCCCGCTGCTTGACGCTGAACGGGAACTTGTTCTCGCGGAAAAAATGGCGGACGGCGACGAAGAAGCCAAGAATGAACTTGTCAATGCGAATCTGCGGTTGGTTGTGAGTATTGCCAAGCGTTATGTCGGCAAAGGGATGTTCTTCCTCGATTTGATTCAGGAGGGGAATCTCGGGCTTATGAAAGCTGTAGATAAATTCGATTACCGCAAAGGCTACAAGTTTTCGACGTACGCCACATGGTGGATAAGGCAGGCGATAACGCGTGCTATAGCCGACCAGGCACGGACTATAAGGATTCCGGTGCATATGGTCGAAACGATCCACAAAGTGTCGCGGATTTCAAGGCAGTTGCTGCAGGAGCTGGGACATGAAGCGAACGCGGAGGAAATCGCGGTTCATATGAACATGAGTCCCGATAAGGTCAGGGAAATTATGAAAATCGCGCAGGACCCGGTTTCGCTTGAGACTCCTATCGGTGAGGAAGAGGACAGCCATCTCGGCGATTTTATACCGGACGACGATTCACCGGCGCCGGCTGAAGCCGCATCTTATACATTGCTCCGTGAACAATTATGCGAAGTATTGCACACTTTGACGCCGCGCGAAGAGCATGTATTGAAGCTGCGTTTCGGTTTGGACGACGGAAGGACTCGTACGCTTGAGGAAGTCGGCAAGGTTTTCAACATCACAAGGGAGCGTATCCGTCAAATTGAGGCGAAAGCCCTGCGGAAATTACGGCATCCGAGCCGTTCGAAGTGTTTAAAAGACTATTTAGACTAAAAAAAACTAAATTCGTAGTAATTTGTTGCAAATTAATAATTTTTCAGACGATTTATTGTGATTTATGTACGGAAATAAAGTTGATTTTCACAAAAAATTAATATATCATTGTGCATATTGTACTAAAAAAACCATATATAAGTATAAATAATTAACGTCTGTATAAAAAATGCCTGTGTCAATCAGAAAAATAACCTTGACATATTAAAATATTTAGTGTAAAATAAAATAGTATATGTTTTATGAAATAAATCAGGGAGGATTTAAAGCATGAAAAAGAGATTCATATGCATGGCATTATGTATAATGATGGTGTTGTCGATAGTCCTGACAGGATGTTCTGATAATTCGACAACCGATGAAAAAACTGATACTAACAGGAACCGTTCGGCAAATAAAGCGATGACCGTCGTATTTTCTACGATCAAAAACCGGTCAACAACAGACGAGGCAATCCAAGCTGTGCAAGACGCTATTAACGTGATAACTGAAGCGAGCTTCAACATTCATGTCATTTTGAGGTGCTATACGGAGGACGAGTATGACGAAATGATTGAAGAAGCAATTGAAGCTATCGAATTGCAAATCGAGGAAGAAGCTGAATTGGCGCGTCTCAAGAAGGAAGCGGAGAAAGCCGCGCGTGAAGCCGCGAAGAGCGGTGAAACCACGGAGGCTGAAACGACGACCGAAGAGGAATCAAGCGAGGACGGCGATGAAACCGTGCTCAATGAATTCGGTTTTAAAGAGACTATATATCCAAAGGAAAAAGGTACGCAGCTCGATATAATATTGATAAGATCCTACGAACAGTTTATGGATTTCCAGTCACGCGGATTACTTGTAGCTTTGGATGAACAGCTCAGCATCGGTTCGAAGATATTGAAGCAGTACATACATCCGTCGTTTATGTCTGCGGCTCAGGTCGGCGGACGTACATTCGCTGTACCCAATAACCACTTTATCGGCGAATATCAGTATTTGCTCCTCAACAAAGCGTTGGTAGACAAATATTATTACGATCCCGATAAAATCAACACATTGCTTGAAGCTAAAGACTTTTTGGATGACGTTTTAAAATATGAAAACGGCGTTATTCCTGTATTGAACGAGCCGCAGCCGCTTATTGAATACTTAACGGATTCGCAGGGCGTTGTCGGCGCGTACGTAGCGAAAGGTACTAAGGCTGAAACTCCGGTTCCGTATAAGAATCTGCTGACAGAACCGCAATTCACCAACCATTTGATCATGGTAAGCGAATATAACAGCAAAAACGCCATCAACAACAGCGGATACATCGGCGACGGCAATACATACGCCGCAGCGTTTATCAAAGGCGATTATACTACGCCGGAATTATATGAAGACGATTACTATGTAAACGTCTACAAATACCCGACGGCAACCAGTGAAAATATGTATTCGGGAATGTATGCCGTAAGCAAATATGCCGCTGACCTGCAAAGATGTATGCAGATCGTAACGGCGCTTACGATTAACCCGGAAATGATTAATTTGCTTACATACGGAGTTAAAGACGTCCATTACTGGTTCAATGAAGCTACAGGTTTAATCGAAAAGCTCAATACCGACTATTCGATGAATCCGGCGTATACAGGGAACCAATTCTTAATGGAGCGCAGCGCGGATATGGACGAACATACACTACTGCTCGCGGCTAACAAATGGGAACTCGCCAAAGCGCAGAATCTCGATATGGTATTCAACCCGTATCTCGGTTTTACTCTGAAATATGAAACCAAGACCAAAGATAAAGAGGGCGAAGAAACTATTGAAAGCCTGAAAGTCGGAGCGAATTACACGGTCGGGCAGGTCATCGAAGGGCTTGAGAGAGTATCAAAAGGCTACATTGATCAATTGTATTCTTTCAAAGATGAATTCTGGACAGAGGAAGTAGAAGAACCTTACAAAGTAAGAAATTCTACTACCGGTGAAGTTGAAGATCGAGTGCGCATGATAACAGTAGAAAAATCAAGTTTAATAAAAGATAAAATCGCAGACCTTGCTAAAACAGTAACAGCAGATCCGTATGTTACGGCAGCATTGGATGCTAAAGAAGCTAATTCGCCGCTGTCGCAGTATACCACATGGCAGACGGCTAAATATCCTCCTGCTGCGGCAAATTAATCGCACACAATTAATAAATACTCAAGAACTCGTTATATTAACGAGTTCTTATTGTAGAATAATAAATATATTCATAAAATTATGGAGGAAATATAAATATGATGAAAAGAATATTATCTGTCATGTTAATAATAATTACAATGGTTGCGGTTATAGCTTCGTGTTCAGGGAAAGAAGATGAAGAAGGCTTGATTAAAAAAGTCGAAACTGTTGCTTCGACCGAAACCGATTCACTTGACGCGCGTAAAAATGTATCCGACAACCTGCCGGAATTGGATTTCGGCGGGGCGAGGTATCGCGTCGTAACTCACATCGAAGGTGACGTAATACCTACCCGCATAGGTGAAATCGTCAACGACACGATTTTAGTGCGCAATCTGGAAATTGAAGAGCGTTTCAATGTGAAAATAGAAGTACATGCGGATACTGTCGCAAATGTCAACGATTACGCGGCAAGGACTGTCCAATCGGGCGACGACTCGTTTGACTTGTTCGCGGGAATGTCGGCAATATCCGGACGGATCGTTGTCGGTGATTATCTGATTCCGTGGCAGAATATCGAATATGTCGATTTTTCACAGAAATGGTGGTCGAAGAGTACCATTGACGATCTGACTGTATACGGAAAAACATATACTGCGATCGGCGACTTTTCGTTTTCGTCTCTTTATTGCACGATGTGTATGTATTACGATAAATTCAAAGCCGAAGACTATGGTTTGCCGGATATTTATGATCTGGTTAATTCCGGAAAATGGACGTTCGATATGTTATCGAATTTGGTGAAGGATGTATATTCCGACGTCAACGGCAATGGCATGAAAGACCCGGGAGATTATTTCGGCTTTGTTTCCGATCCGTATACCGATATAACTACATATCTTTGGGCTTTCGACAATCCGGTAATGCGTAAAAATGCCGAAGGAATCCCCGAATTGGTTATTAAAACGGAAAAAATTAATACGATATGCGAAAAGCTGTACGCCTTTTTCTTCAACAATCCAAGCGCATACTGTGACTTTAATTATTCCGGTGTATATGGAAAAGGTACGATGATGGGCAGGGAATTTTTCGAAACGGAAAGATGTCTTTTCACTCACGGGACTTTGCAATTGGCGTCTCTTTCATTCAGAGGGCTTGAGAACGATTACGGAATCATACCTTACCCTAAATATGACGAAGCTCAGGAACGCTATTTAACGATGGCTGAAGGCAGCCATACGATACTCGCCGTACCGAAAACCGCGCAAAATACGGATATGATCGGCGCGGTGACCGAAGCGTTATGCGCGGAAACCTGGAAAAATGTTTATCCGGTATATTACGATTTGGCGCTGAAAGTAAAAGGTGTTCGCGACCCGCAATCCATCGAAATGCTGGATATAATTATGGACGGACGAGTGACCGATTTCGGGTATATTTACGACGGCTGGGCGGGAATGTCTTTCTGCTTGGAAGATATTTTCCAGAAAGGCAGCACTAATTTTGAGTCATACTATTCGGCAAACGAATCAAGAGTAAGATTGCATTACGACAATATTCTCAGATATTTCAGATAAATATGAATATTAAACGGATAATTTCGGTTTTACTCGTTATTATATTGATTATCATTCTTACAACATGTAACACGAAGGAGGAAAAATTAAACGATATGGACGCAATTTTACTTGAACGGTGGAAAGACAGATTGGCTTTTGTAGGTTTGGGAGCAGAGGAGATACTATATTTCACTCAGGAAGATTTCGACGCGATGGCAAAGAAATACAAAGACCTTGGGCTGACGCACATATTGTTTTCGTCGCCGTTCCATTGCAGAATCTCTTACCACCCGTACTGGGACGATATATTAAAAGCTATGGGAATGTTCATCAATTCCATCCACAAATACGGAATGAAAGCCGTCGAGCATTTCAGCGTGGTCGTTCCGCACAATATCGGAGACACTCTCATCGTAGCGCACGGCACCGAACGAATGTATCAATTCCTGCCGGGACTTGAAGCGTTGATAACCGACGATAACGGAGCTATTGACGGAATCCGCGTAAATTCTTTCTATCAAATCGACGGTTCAACCGGCAAGCCGTTCTTTAACCCGATGTACAAAAGTTATTCGTTGTGCGTCAACAATACCGATTACAGAAAAATCCTGTTCAAACACCTTGAAGATATTTACGCGCTGGGTGTAGACGGCATAATGACCGACGACCTTGAAAAGTACAGCATCAACGCGTGCGCTTGTATACATTGCAGGGCATTGTTCCGTGAGATGTACGGGTACGACCTGCCCGAAACGGAGAATTGGCGGAAGTTCGCGGGAGATTACAGTAACTCGATGTATATCGACTGGCTGCGTTTCCGTCATGAAACGAGCAAACAATTCCAATACGAAGTAAATGCGCATTACGAATCGCTTGGCATGAAAGATATGGTGCGCCCAAACTATGTAAGCAGTTGTTTGCTGTCGAATTTCGCCGCTTATCCGTTTGAAGCGGCGGCGGAATTGTGGACGCATACGTTCGCGGAGAATGTTTGGGGAATGAAAACAGGACATCTCACGTTCGCGTGTGAGGGCATACACCGCACCGCGATGGGCGAGCGGAATAATTCAGCGTCATTGGCGATGATGTATCCGCATAATGACCCCGAAATTTATTTTTCCTATGCGAACGCGTGGTGCTGGGGGCAATCGTATCTCGGCGCGGGAGTTGGTGAGATTAATAGGTTGTTTATCAACTATGAAACGACGCATTGGGACAGTTTGTTCGCGGCGCAGAAGAACAGCGATCTCGCGGTTTATTTCAGCACCGATACCCGCGATTACACCGAGGATTCGGAGATGAAGTATCAGCGTCCGCTGGTCGCGTGGATGCAGGCGGCGTATACATCCGGTTTGAATCTGGATATGGTTTTCCAAGATGATTCGGTTGAGATATTGCGGTGGCACGATGTTATTTTAGTTTCACATGTCGCGATGGTATCGAAAGCGCAGCTCGAAATTTTATGCGCGTATGTTTACAGCGGAGGTAAACTAATCATCGTCGGACCTTTCGGTGTTTTCGATGAATCCGGCAAACCTCAGGACGCTTATCAAGCGTTTGACCTTGACATCGAAATAAAACGTATTTCAGCCGGTCGCCGCACGCTTTCGTTTAATGATAAAACGATACCGAACGCGCATGTTAATTCCTGCGTTATCGGCGGCGGGCAGCCGGTCATAACGGACAATAACGGGAATGTGATTGCGGTGAGCTGTGAATACGGTGAAGGCGAACTGGTGATAATGCCGTCGTCAATGGTTGGCGACTGGTATCAGGAACCCGTGCTGTTCTATTATCTTACGCCCGACGAGCCCGGCGGGCCGCCTATGGCGGACGCGCCGGCGTATGTGGTGCAGAATTTGCGCGACACGGCGGGGGTTTTCCTGAAGGAAGTATTGGGGACGCAGGTTGTGGATATTCAAATTGACAATCCGGATATACTTGGTTTCTCCCATACCGGCAGCGCCGGAAACATACATTCTATAAAGTTACTTAATATCGCCGACACATTCGTGAAAGAACAACGGCGTTACAGCGATACGGAGGATATGGAGCATTTCCATATGGACAGCGTGAAGATTTCGTACCCGATAGAGGTAAGTGTGGAAATTGTAAACAATATCAAACCGAAAACAGTGGTTCTATCAACTCCCGAACATCTAAACGAAACCGTTGAGATTCCGGTTACAGAAAAGAACGGACGGTTGTATTTCACCGTGCCGGAGAATTATTTTTCAGGCTTTGCGCTGATTGAATTAAAATGAATAATGAATTAAAACAAAAATTGATGGATAAAAACCAAAAGCTGATCGAGATGGTTATTGAACGGGTTAAGAGAGATTTCCCCGATGATATAGCGATAATCGGTTTGTCAGGTTCATTCAGCACAGACGATTACCATGAAAAAAGCGACCTTGATTTAATTATTATTAATAATACAGAACACGCATGGGAAATTTCTGAATGTTTTATTTTCGACGATGTCGGTTACGATATTTATTGTACGCCGTGGGAAAGCAGAATAGAAGCCCAATCGAATCTTAACAGCGAAATGATTTCGTGTTTGATAGATTTAAAAATCATATATTGCGCAAAGCCTGAATATATGAAAAGATTTAACGCTTATAAACAAAAAGCTCTTCACCTTCTTGCAAAACCCATCGGTAAAGAATGCCTGGAACAGGCAAAAAAGTATATTTACAAAGCAAAACAACATTATGCAGAAGCAATGATTTCCGATGATTTAGGTATAGTAAGGTTCGCCTCGTGCGGCGTTATGTATTATCTTATTAACGCGATTGTTAGGATGAATAATACTTATATCAAACGGGGAATCAAAAGATACCGTGAAGAAATACTTTCGTATAAATATCTGCCGGAAAAATTTTATGAAATTTATATGTCTGTAATCGAAGCTAATACAATTATTGAAATGCGAAATACTTCATTAAAAATGTTAAAAAATGTTGTTATTTTGTACGATGATATGTATGAAAAATTTGTAGAGAAACAAATACCGACATACGAAAATCTTGAAGGTACATATGAGGAATTATGGAGTAATTGTCGCAACAAAGTCATATTAAGCTGTGATTTGGGAGATAAGTCGTATGCGTATCACGCCGCTATGGGCGCGCAAAATTATTTTGACGAAATGACGAAGATGATAGGAACGAAAAAAATTGATTTGATGCAGTATTTTGCCGCAAACAATTTGCAATTATTTAAAAAGGAATTTTTACACGCGATGGATGAATATTTAGAAGAATACAATAAGGTCGGGAAAAAAGTTATCAAATTTGATACATTTGAAGAACTATATGAATTTTTTATGAAAAAATAAAATAATAAAGGAGATAAAAATATGTCACAAAACAGCTTCTTACATAAGAGCGCGATTGGAGTATGGGTCAACGACGTGCGCAACGAGGGTTACCGAACGACGGATTGGCCTCGAATTACGATCGACGACATGACGGAGGAAAGCCTGCGCATGGTTATCGACACGCTTTCTGATTGGGGTTACAACGAACTCTGCCTCTGGGGATTGTTGAACTCGTGGTCGTGGTCGGTTGACTTTTCGCGTGAATCTGATGAGGCAAGGCTCGTGAAAGTCCGCCGCATAATTTCCTATGCGCACGAAAAAGGCATAAAAATTATTTACGGCTTCGGTATTTACTCGTGGGGCTACGATGAATTCATTAAAACCTATCCCGAAGTCAGGGGCGATTCGGATCACGCTATGTGCGGCTCTAAAGAAAAATCGTTTTACTATATGGAAAAAGTAATCGATTTCATTTTCGAAACGATTGACGTTGACGGTTTGCACTTTGAATCGGCGGATTTGGGACGCTGCCGCTGTGAGGAATGTTCCAAAACGGACGATTTCAAGTATCACAGCATATTGAATACGCGTTCCGCCGCGTATGTGAAGAGAAGATGGCCGGGTAAAATCGTCATGGTAAATTTGATTTCATGGCAGTGCTGGGACGATAAACTCACCGACCCCGCCGCTCCGCAGCTTGCGCAGTTGAAAGAACTCGCCAAACATGTAGATTACATCATCGACCCGGGGCATTACGGCTGCTACATTGACAGCAACATCCTGCCCGAATTCACTGCGGAATTGCCTTGCTCGTACGGAAGTGCGGGCGGGTTCAGGACATACTTCTGGCCGTCGTGGAACCGTTTGCGCGCGTTCCTGCCTTACACGCGGACATCTTATGACGCGGTAGTGAAACTTTACAAAAACGGCGGCCGCGCTGTCGAATACTACACGGGACCGATGCGCAACCCCGGCGCGGAAATCAACACCGCGTTGACCGGATGTACGTTAAACAACCCATTGCAGAGTTATGACGACGTTTTAGCGAAAGTTGTGCAGAGTTTGTATACACCGGATTCGGATTCGGCGTTGAAGAAACTTATGGATATTTTCGTTCGCGCGGAGGAAAGTTTCTTTACGAATTGGACGGGTAAGATTGCACGGGAATACATCAGCCCATTATTCAAAGATTTCGAAAAGTATCGAAGTTACGCTGTGGATCGGCAGATTGAAATCGGTTTCAA
>WREN01000044.1 GCA_009779295.1 Oscillospiraceae bacterium
GATGAATCGGATCATCGCGTATCTGAAGGAACGGAAGATTTTCTGGATTTCGGTTATGTTTGAGGAAAACCTTGCGCCGTTCTATAGACGGTTCGGGTTTCATCAAATGCTGTGCGGAACGATGCAGACTTATGAGTGTGAATGAAATAAAAAAGAGAGTGGATTTTCACTCTCTTTTTAGATATTCATCTTTCAATACAGCATACTCGACGCGTTTTACCCATTCGCCTTTGAATCGCGTGTGTTGCTTAAATTCGGCTTCCTTTTGCATATCGCAGCGTATCATTACGTTTTCCGAAGCGGAATTGCATTTCAGGCAGCCGGAAGTGATTTTATTTACTTTTAAAACTTCAAATCCGAACCTTATCAAGGCTCTGCTTGCTTCCGTGGCATATCCTTTATGCCAAAATTCCGGCAAAAAGTAGTAACTTAAATCCGCGCGGCTGTCAATTATCGGCTCAAATTCAACGTTAAGTTCAACGATTCCCAAAAATTCTTCTGTATCTATTAACACAACGGCAAATTCATAATGCGTTCGCGGACGGGTTCGGATATATTCGCGGGAATATTCGATACTCGGGTGAGGCAAATCTAAAAAGTACATCACGGTTGGATTCGAAAACAAATTATATACGTCGGCTGCGTCGTTTTCGCTCAACTCGCGCAATAACAATCGTTCGGTTTGTATCATAAATTTAACTCTTTCCTAATCCTCTCAACATACCCGTTCTGAATCCTCTCCACCAAATCCGGCAGTTTCCCGCCTACAGGCTGCCCGTCGATTTCATACGCCGCGCGCATCATCGTCGTCGTACTCGTCACGATTACCTCGTCCGCGCCCACCATTTCCGCGACTTTGAACGGCGTTTCGTCAACGGGAATCCCGTTCGCGTTGCAGAATTCAAGCAAATGCTTCCGCACAGTTCCGGCAAGAATCAGATTGTTCAGCGGCGCGGTTTTCAACGCGCCGTTCTTGATTATCGAAATGTTGCCGTGCGAACACTCCGTAACCATATCGCCGCGGTGGAAAATCGCCTCGTCGCAGCCGGCTTCCTCGGCTTTCTGCGACGCGAACACATTCGGAATCAAGTTCAGCGTTTTAATATTACAGAAGAAGAATCGCTGATCCTCAACCGTTATCAGTTTAATTCGATTTTTCATCGGTGGAATGGCAAGCGGTTTGACATACGCGAGCAAATTCGGCTTGACGGGCGGATTGGGGAAGTAATGCTTCCGCGGCGCGGTTCCGCGCGAACATTGCCAGTAGAGGATACACTCGGCGTCGGTGTCAATTTGATCAATCAACGACTGCACCAAATCCGTTAGTTCCTCACGGTTCATATAAAAATCGATCGACATCATTCTGCAACTGTTGTAGAAGCGGTCGAGATGATCGTACAACGCGAACGGTTTGTGGTTCTTGACGTACGCCACTTCGTAAACGCCGTCACCGAAATAGACGACGCGGTCGTTCATCGGGATCATCATCTCGTCGATTGGACTGGTTTTTCCGTTGTAGTATGCGATGTTATTCATGGTTTAACTCCTATTTCCCATCCGCGAGTTTCATGTCGCCGGCTTTGACCCAGCCGATCTTCCTGAGTATGAAATCGAACGCGAGCGTCAGTACCGCCGGAAGCACGAAGTGCATGGCGATAACCATTATCAGCGTCGGCACAAAGCCGTTGCTTTCGAGCATCGCGTCAAACGTGCCGAATTGGCCGACAAGTCCGGATGTTCCCATTCCCGCTCCGAGCGAAGTGTTTGTCATTCCGAGTACAGCCGTTGAAATCGGGCCGAGTATAGCTCCGGCCAGAGTTGGCGCAATCCAGATCTGCGGCCGCCGCATGATGTTGGGGAGTTGAAGCATTGATGTTCCTAATCCCTGCGAAATCAATCCGCCCCATCCGTTGTCGCGAAAACTCGCGACCGCGAAGCCTATCATTTGGCACGCGCACCCGACAACCGCCGCTCCCGCCGCGATCCCGTTGATGCCTATCATAATACATAATGCCGCTGACGAAATCGGACCGGTAAGCGCAAGCCCTACGATGACGGCTACGATGATTCCCATCGGTATCGGCGACAATTCCGTAGCGGTATTTACAGCGGAACCGAGCCATTGCATAAAGTTGCTTATATAAGGTCCGACCAGCAATCCGACCGTTCCGCCGGTAATAATCGTAGTAAAAGGCGTGATGACGATATCCACTTTCGTGCGTCCGGCGACGAGACCGCCGAATTCCGCGCCGACGACTCCTGCGACATACGCGCCGACAGGTCCGCCGGCAATATATCCGATAGCGCCCGTGACGGCTGAGGTGAACATAACGAGCGGTTTGGTTTTCAATCCCCAGGCGATAGCTACACCCATTGCAGCGCCGATAACGGGCGAAGTTGCGCCGGTCAGTTCGGTGAGGTTGGATATGATCGACAAACCTGGTATTTTAGCAAGTTGCGAAATGATTAATCCGATGATAAGCGACGCGAATAAACCCAGTGTCATAGCGCCCATTGCGTCTATGAAATAGCGTTTGAATATTTTCTTGATGGTACCCATATTTTAATAATAGCTCCTACTGTAAATTTGATAATAAAATATATTATACCACTTTTTAGATGCGTTGTCAATTGGTCAATATGAAAAAATAAAAGCCGGGAAACCCCGGCTTTATTCGTTTATTTGTTCAGTTGCTTGTATAAATCTACCGTTTGTTCAATAGACACTCTGGTTGCTTCGGCGTTCTTTTCGTATTCAGAAGCAAGGTTTACGTTGCTTGCGGCGGTTAAATTATAAAAATACGTGAACCAAGGTCCCCAAGCGGTGTACAATATTGAAAAGTCATAAACGCGCGAATCCATACATAATTTCAGCATATCCACAGATTCTTTATCGCGCAGGTATTTATTGTTGAAACATATGTCCATATAAGCCGGAATTACCGTTTTGCTCGATTCATACGCCAAATCTTCAAGAATTATTCCGGTCATTTCAAGATTCGGTGCGGTTATCGGTACCGTGATTGTCGCGCCTGACGTTCCGATACTGACGATATGACCGTAATTTTCCTGAATCTCGTCAAATTTGGGTACAGGGAGAATCCCGAAATCATCGTCGATATTGCGGTACGCATTACGTATCGCGAGCAGAGTTGTAGACATAAACAGCGCGCGTCCCGGAATAAACGGGGTGTCGCTCGATGAAATTATCAAATAATTGTCGGTATCTTTGACCATCTGCATATAATTATCGATTACTTTAACGCTGCGTTCACTATAAACGACGAGTTCCGGATAACCTTCCGTGTTATTTTTGTATATGCGTTCGCTGCCCGCGAAAAGCAGCGCGTATGTATCATACGGTTCGGCGGTAATGCCCCACATATCTTCTTTCGTCATTTTGCCGTCGCCGTCTAAATCGCGGCTGACGGTTTTGCCCATTTCATGCACTTTAGTTACTGTCCATTTACCGGCGTTGACTATATCATAAGGATTTTCGAGTTGATTGTCTTCCCGTACACGCTTATTGAATACCATTACCCAAGAACCGTCTTTATCGCTGATACCTATATCGCACGCGGTAAAGAACAGCCGTCCGCCTATAGAAAAGTCCTTATTGGCGTTTTGATCCCACCACGGATTGCCAAGGTTTATGTAGTTAATGGTATGCAGGTCAATCAGTACATTATTTTCCGCCAAAAACGCGGCGTCCGTACCGCGTACCATTGCGGCGTCGTAAATTTTTTCGCCTGCGATAATGGAATTGTAGAGAGTCCTTTCCATTCCCGTGCTTCCCTTAAATTCCGTGATTTTGATATTATAACGGTCTTCAATGATCATATTCCGGCGGTACACCGCATCGTTGATCGGTTCGCCGTTTTCGGATTCGGCAAAGCAATCGACGCAGTTCCAACCTCCGTAATCCGCGCCGCGGTTAATAAATGTGAACGCCGCGCCGTTAAAGTTTTTATCAGGCAGATCCGGTTTCAATTCGCCGGAATTCGTTTCACCATTGTCGTCGCCTGACGTTTTCAAAGTTTCGCCTGCGGCTTTATCCGTCCCGGCACACGCCGCGACAGATACCAACATCACAATACACATCAATAAAGCAAGTATCTTTTGCATAATAATTTTCTCCTTATAAGTTTTTAAGGCTGTAATTTGTCAATTCAATTGCTTGTATATATCTATTATTTTATCCATAGCCGCTATAGTTGACTCCTGCTTTTTCTCAAATTCCGAGGTGAAATTCACATTGCTGTTGGCGTTTAAACCGATAAAATAAGCATACCATCCGCCCCAATCATATATTATCGAAAAGTCGAATACGCGCGATTCAAGGCATAACGCCAGCATATCTATAGATTCTTTATCGCGCAGGTATTTATTGTTGAAACATATATCCATATATGCCGGCATCAAAGTTTTGCCTGATTCATATGACAAATCTTCAAGAATAATTCCTGTAAGTTCTAAGTTCGGGGTGGTTATCGGTACTCCGAGCACCGCTCCGGATGCTCCGATACTGACAATATGGTGGTAATTTTCTTGAAGCTCATCGTATTTCGGCAGAGGAATGATACCGAAGTCATCGTCCATATCGCGCCAATAATTACGTATCGTATAAAGTGTGGTTGCATAAAATAATGCGCGGCCGTCATTAAACGGATTATCTATCGTGGATACAACAACATAATAATGCTCTTTATCCTTAACCATCTGCATATATTTATCGATGACGCGCACGCCGCGTTCACTGTACACGACGAGTTCGGGATACCCTTCGGCGTTATTCTTGAATATGCGTTCGCCGCCCGCGAAGAACATGGCGTATGTATCGTAAGACTCGGCGACGATTCCCCACAGGTCGTCAATTGTCATTTTTCCGTCGCCGTCAAGGTCGCGGCTGACGGTTTTGGCCATCTCGTACATTTTATCCATCGTCCAGCGGTTGGCTTTTACAATATCGTATGGATTTTCCAAACCGCCGTCATTTAATATCCGTTTGTTGAACGCCAGCGTCCATGAGCCGTCTTTGTCGCTGATACCTATATCGCAAGCGGTAAAGAATATCCGTTCCCCTATAGAAAAATCCTTATTGGCGTTTTTATCCCACCACGGATTTTCAAGATTTATGTAGTTAATGGTATGCAGGTCGACCAGCACGTTGTTCTCAGCCAAAAACGCGGCGCCGGTACCGTTTATCATAACGGCGTTATAGATTTTTTCACCCGCGTTTATTGAATTGAACAACGTCCTTTCCATGCCTGTACTCGCTTTGAACTCCGTGATTTTGATGTTATACCGCTCCTCAATGACCATATTGCGGCGGTAAACAGCGTCGTTGATCGGTTCGCCGATTTCAGTTTCGGCGTAACAGTCGAAACATTCCCAGTGTACATATGCCTCGCCGCGGTTGATGAACGTGAAAATTTCGCCGTTGAAATTTTTGTCAGGCAGATCCGGTTTCAATTCTGTTTCGTTTGTTTTGAGATTGTTGTTTACCTCTCCCGTCGCCGCAACGGATGTATCATCCCCCGATTCTCCGCACGCCGCGAAAGAAATCAACATCGCAATACACATCAATAAAGCAAAAGCGCTCTTTGTATTAATTAATTTCCTTCTCATAATTATTTAAAAATTACTATTTCAATTTAATTGAACGTCTTGTGATTACAACCGCGCCGGTCGCAAAAATAATAATTGCGATAATAATCATGGTATTATCGAAAGTAACCGGAGACGTCGGCGCCTGTGCAGCCGGTGTACTTGTTGTTGCACCCGCTTCTTCCACATATTCTTCTTCAATTATAATCTGAACTATCGAATCTACGAGAAGCAGATTTGCCCAGTTCACCGGAAGTTCGCCCGGATTGCTGTTTTCGTCTGTGACCGCGTCAGGTCTGTCGTATTTATCGTGATAGTTCATCTGTCCGGTTGAACCGTCTTCCTTGTGTTTCGGTACGATAGGAGTGAATTTGAACTTTTCACCGATTTTCATAGTTGAAGGCATACCGATATCAGTATTGAATTTCTGTATATCAGTCCACGGTATTATTATTTCAAATACGGAATTTGTACCGGTGACGATACCGGCGAACTGCCAATTACCTATCCATTCGGCGTCGTCTGAACCTTCGAACGAGCCGTCTCTGCCGTTATGGAAAGCGCGCAGGGCGACTTTGGCTTTACCGTCGCCGGCTTTAGCTGTCCAGAATACTTCGTAAGCGTTAGCCCATTTCGGATTGTTGTCATACGAGATAAAGAACAATGTCCCGTTGCCGCGCCAAGGAGCGGTAGCGTTATCCGGTTCGAAAACCCACGCGTCGGTATCTTCCCTTATTTCAAGTATGTACAGGTTATTTTCGTCCCACTTAATTTTATAAGTGACTTTTGTGTTTTTGAAAAAGTCCGGGTCTCCGCCCTGATAACGCCCGAAAGCGTTCATAACTTCATTTTCCGTAGTCAACACGAGTTCGTAAGCGTCGTCCCATTCGTTGCCGTCGATTTTTCCGTCAGCCTTGACAGGATAGTAAAGTTTCGCGGCTAAGTAAGTATCATCGGGGTCGGCCGCCGATATGGCGGGTATTGCAAATGCGGAAAAAATTAATGCGAGAATAATGAAAAAGCTTATTTTTTTCATAAGTTTTTCTCCTTTATTTATTTTTTTGTTAACGTTTTTATTTTATCATTTATTTTCCGGTTTGTCAATCGATATTTTAAATTTACGGCAATTCCCTGAAAGCTTCGAGGGTAGCTTCCATTTGCGTAAATGCTTTTTCTTCGACCGCCGTGTATTTTGACACGAAGTTATTGGTACCGCCGGTCGATATTGCATAAAATATCCCTTTCATGTCGCCCCAGTTATACATGGTACCCAAATCGTAGCGCAGTCCGCTGAAAATCAAATCAAACATGAGAGGGCTTTGTTCGTCGTACATGTATTTGGTTTTTGACGAATCCTCGTAGTATTTCGGCATAACGTCATATTTCGACGAAGCGCAAATCGCTTCAAGCATAAACGAAGCGAAATCAACGTCCTTGGCAGAAGAGGGAATCGTCAGCATCAAAACGCCTACAGGATCGGGCGTCGCGATATATTGCGCTTGTTTTTCATCGTATTTCGGAAATGGAAGAACTCCGTAATCCACTTCGGAATTGGCGGATATATCTTTCAATCCGTGCGGGAAACCTACTAAGAACAATAAATTTCCGTCATAAAACATATAAGTCGATGTATACCAATAATCGTAAGTAACTTTCCCCGAAAACTGTTCGCAATAATACGAAATCGATTTATCGTTTAATAAACTTAAAACTTTATCAACCGAAGAGATAGTATGGTCGTTATTAATTGTAAGGAGAGGAACGTCTTTATTGTCTTTTGTTACAATAAAATTATCCAAACCGTTGACGAAAGTAAAAAACGCGTTGCCCGAATCCAAACCTATACCCCAGCGGTCTTTATCGGTCATAACTCCGTCGCCGTCAATATCGTCGGATACCGCCGTCGCCAGCCCGAGCATTTTTTCAACCGTCCAGGTGTTGTCGTAAACAAAATCATAGAATGTGCCGAGTTCGAAATCTTTCGCCATATCTTTATTGTACATCATAATATACGTGCGTTGTTTCTCTATCATATTGAAGTCACCCGTGGTGTAATAAAGCCGTCCTTCGACCGAAACCGCTTTATTTACGTCCTGTCGCCACCACGGCTTTGAAAAGTCAAGGTATTTGAGCGAATACAAATCGTAAAAGTTACCGTTTGCGGCAAGCGGTCCGGCGTCTATCATTTTTATAAACGCAAGGCTGTATAAATCATCGCCCGCCAATACGGATTTCGTTAAATTTATGGCTGTATCTTCAAATACCGCCTGTTCGATGACGCAGTTATATCTTTCTTCAAGCCTGCTGTTGCGTTCGTATACAGCGTCGTTGACGATCTCGCCGTTCATCGATTCCACGCTGATTTCGAAATTCGAAAACTGCGGATACGCAGGAACTTCTCGTCCAAGCACTCTGTATACCGCTCCGTTAAAATTCATAGCGGGCAGATCCGGCTCGATTCTTCCCGTCGTAGTTTCAGATGGGTCATTTTCGGTATTATTTGCGGTAGTTTCTTTATTAGCGGAGTTTCCGTTGCTTGCGCAAGCTGAAAATATCAATACACAAAGTAAAATAATGCTTAAAATTTTTAATAATTTCATAAAATCACTCCTTAGATTTTATTACGGTAATGTTCTGAAGTCTTCCAAGGTCTTTTCCATTTCCGCCAAAGCTTTTTCGTGCAGAGCCACGTATTTTGAAACGAAAGTATTCGTTCCTTCGGTTGGTATCGTATTTGCAAGTATATTTAAAACATTGCCCCAATTATACAAATATCCCAAATCATAATGTAGTGTGCTGAATATCAAATCGAGCATTTTCGGGCTTTCTTCATCGTAAGTATATTTAGTTTTCGCGGAAACTTCGTAATATTTCGGCAGGACTTCATATCTCGAAGCGGCGCACAGCGCTTCAAGCATAAAAGCGGCGAAATCTGTATCCTGTACGGTTATCGGTATTGTCAGCATAGCGCCCATTCCGTCGGCGATGGAAACATGATTTTCTTGTTTTTCATCGAGTTTCGGATGCGGCAGAACACCGTATTCAAATTCGGCGCTGGCTGACGCTTCTCTGAGGGTATGAGTGTTGCAAGCGACAAACATTAGTCTCGCATCCATAAACATATTAGTAGCCGCATACCAAACGTCGTAACTAACTTTTCCCATAAAATCGTTGCAGTAAAACGCAATACTTTTATTGTTTGTAAGCGGCAAAATTTTATCGACTGATAAAACTGTGCGTTCATTATTTATGGACATTACGGGAACATCGTCTTTATCTTTTGTTATGATGAAGTTACCCGCTCCGACCCAACAAGTATAAAACGCCCCGTAACCGCCCATACCTAAGCCCCAGCGGTCGGCGTCGGTCATTGCGCCGTCGCCGTCGATGTCGTCGGAAACGGCTGTGCAGAACTGCGTCATTTTATCGACCGTCCATGTACCGTCGTAAACTAAATCATACAGATTGCCGAAATTAAAAGTTTCCGCCAGATTTTTATTATACAACATAATGATCGTGCGGTGCTTATCCATCATATTATAATCGCCGGTCGCGAAATACAGCCGCTTTTCGATCGAAATTTCTTTATTGATCTCAATATTCCACCAAGGTTTGTTGAAATCAAGGTATTTGAGCGAGTTTAAATCGTAGAAATTTCCCGTTTGCGCAAGAGGACCGACGTTTTGTATGTAAATAAACGCAAGATCATAAACGTCTTCGCCCGAACTGACGGATTTTTTCAAAATGTCTTCCGGATTTTCAAACACATCGTTCGTAATGACGACGTTATACTTTTCCTCAATAACGCTGTTTCGTTCGTATACGGCGTCGTTAATAATTTCGCCGTTCATTGATTCCGCGTAAATTTCGAAATTCGTAAACTGCGAATATGTTTTGTTTACGCGTCCGAGCACTCTGTATTCTTTACCGTTAAAATTCATCGCGGGCAAATCCGGATTGATCCTGCCCGTAGTAGTTTCAGCGGGACCGGTTCCGGTATTTTGCGACGCAGTATCTTTTATAACGTCTTCATCTGTGGTTCCGCAGGAAATAAAAATGAATAAACATAAAATCGTTAATAAACTCCATTTTAATAATTTCATAGTATCACTCCCTTAGGTTACGGTAATTCTCTGAACGCTTCCAATGACGACTCCAACTGCGTGAATGCTTTTTCTTCAAGCGCGGCGTATTTTGAAACGAAAGTATTCGTGCCGTCCGTTGGAATCGTGCTTACGAACAATACCCTGAGTCCGCCCCAGTCAAATATAACGCCTAAATCGTAGCGCAGCCCGCTGAAAATCAAGTCGAACATAATAGGGCTTTGCTCGTCGTACATATATTTGGTTTTTGACGAATCTTCGTAATATCTCGGCAGAACCTCATATCTTGACGCCGCGCAGATAGCCTCAAGCATGAACGAAGCGAAATCGGTATCGTTGACTGACGAGGGGATAACCAGCATTGAACCCCAGTTGTAAGCGTTCGCGTAATATTTTTCCTGCTTTTCATCTAACTTCGGATACGGCATAATTCCGTAATTAAAATCAGCTTCAGCTGAATATGTTTTCAATCCCTGCGTAAAAGATGCGATAAATAATAACCTTTCCGCGTTAAACATGGTACTCGCCGTATACCAATGGTCGTAACTTACTTTGCCTTGAAATTCTTCACAGTAATAAGACGTATTTTTATTATTAGTCAATTTCAAAACTTTGTCGATAGACGTAATGGTATGGTCGTTGCTTATTGTGATAGTCGGAATATCTCCGGCGGCTTTGGTAACGATCATATTGTCCGCCGCTGTTATAAATGTAAAGAATGCGTAGCGCGAATCCATACCCAACCCCCAGCGGTCTGCATCGGTCATTACTCCGTCGCCGTCGATATCGTCGGATACAACTAAACAATATTCAGCCATTTTATCGAGTGTCCAAGTGTTGTCATAAACGTACTGGTAAAATGTGCCGAGTCCGAATGATTCAGCCAAATCTTTATTATAAACTAATATATACGTGCGGTTTTTATCCATCATATTGAAATCGCCGGTCGTAAAATAGAGCCGTCCTTCAATTGAGAGCGTTTTAGATACTTCCTGACTCCACCAGGGCTTGGAAAAATCAAGGTGTTTTAATGAATTAAGGTCGTAGAAATATCCTTTTTGCGATGACGGACCCAAACTTCCGTTCGTTACGTCGATAAACGCGAGACTGTATAAATCTTCGCCCGCCGCTATTGATTTCGCCAACAAATCATGCGGGTTTTCGCGCAGATCTCCTTCGATGACGCAATTGTACTTCTCTTCAAGCCTGCTGTTGCGCTCGAAAATAGCGTCGTTTACGATTTCGCCCGTTATAGATTCGGCGTATATTTCGAAATTAACGAATTGCTTGTATGTTTGGTGGTCGCGTCCGAGAATCCTGTAAACCTGCCCGTTGAAGTTCATGGCAGGGAGATCAGGTTCGATTCGTCCCGTTGTAGTTTCCATCGGTTCCGTTTCAATGTTATTATTTTTGATTTCATTACTTTTTTCATTGTTTCCGCATGAAATAAATATTGATAAACAAAGAAGAATTAATATTAATACTTTTAATAATTTCATAAAATTAACCCCCAAAATCTCTAAATTTTTTACTCGCCTATGATCTGCACTTCGCAGACGCGTTTGCGTTCGCGCAC
>WREN01000045.1 GCA_009779295.1 Oscillospiraceae bacterium
TCTTGGCGTCCATGTTATTCCGTCAGGAGAAGTACCAAAAGTATCCCCAGTCCCAGACGCCGAACCATAACTTCCTCCGCATAAAAACATGTTATTACCAAATTTTATCCATGAAGGCGTTTTAATTCCTGCATGATTACGTATTGTCCAAGTAATTCCGTCTGGCGAAGTTCGTATCAATTGATTTGCTGCACCCTGACCTGCACCTAAAACATATAACCCCGCACCATATGCGCTTGACGTAAACGATGGGTTTGATGTATTGCCTCCTCCACGCCTCGTCCAATTTATACCGTCCGGTGAAGTCAACACATTATCAGCGACACGATTATATGCGCCCATCACAAATTGATTAACAGGAAATTGTATTGTACGCAAATCATTTAACTCAAATATACCTATTTGTTGCAATATCCAATTCTCACCAATTAATTTTTTTCTGTAGAAAACAGAGCCATTTTTAACAATACCTGCTGGTTTCTGACCATTTATCATTGCTCCAGCCCATTTATTTCCATTCATTATTGTTCCTGCCATAATATCACACCCAGAAATAAATATTATTTGGATTTTGCGTACTCAAAGTTGTTGCTGTGGCTTCATCTGTTGCTAATATCGCATTTACGCTTGTTCCTGCAGGACCAGTTCCCCCCGCTGGTCCAGTCCCACCAGGATTACCCTGAGGTCCCGTTCCGCCTGTTTGTCCTTGCGGACCAGTTATATCAACCAGAGCAATTAGATTTATCCATGTTGAATCACCAACTACTCTCCATTGTACATGTGTTGAGGTCTGTTGTAATTCTAAGTTTTTGCCGTTTGCGCCAGTCGCTCCTGTTGCTCCGGTTAATGCGCTAATTGCGATTAAATCTGTCCAAGAAACAGCACCTACAACCCGCCATTGTATGTGAGTTGCCGAAGTCTGCAATTCAATATTTTGCCCATTTGTACCATTAGTTCCCGGGGTGCCTTGTGCCCCCATGAGTTCGCTTAATGCTTTTAAGTTTATCCAACTTACATCTCCGACTACCCGCCACTGAATATGGGTTGCGCTGACTTGTAGTTCAAGATTTTTGCCGTTTGTTCCTGCCGCTCCGGTTGTGCCTTTAATATTGCCCTGTACTGTCCATGTCATTGCTTCAGTTTTTTCGCTGACATCCCAAGTCGCATTGTTGATGTGAATATCGCCGATTTTACCGACTCCAGACGCTGGGGTGATATTGCCAATTAATAAAGTATTACCGTCCGCACCCACGGTTCCGGGATTACCTTGTGGACCCCTCAAAGTTCCTGCGGTAAGTTTCTGCTGAAATGTCTGTCCGTCGGTAAATACGATTTGATCCGCGTTGCCTTCTTCATCAGCAATAACCATCGCTAAAATATTCGCTACAAGGGCTTCATAATCCGCCGCCGTAAAGTTCCTCGCTATTATAGTTTCAGAGTTCCATGCTTTGGCTGTACCTTCAATACCTCTCGTACAACCGCTGAGTGCGTTTCCCGCTATCGCCGCGTATAATATTGTTTCTGCCGTTTCGTCAATACCTATCGTGGCAAGATTTGGTGCCGGAGGAAAAACCGAAATATCGCTTACCATAATAATTGTATCGCTCGCGCCGATATTATTTAATAACGCCGCCGTAGGCGAAAACGCTTTACCCTGATACATCGTTTGCAAACTCAACTTCTATCGCCTCGCTTTCTATACTAACTAATCGCTCTTTTCCGTTTATTAAATATTTGACTGTAGCTTTGTCCGGATCCATTGTCCATCCTAAAATTTCGTCAAATTCAACGCCCTGAATTTCCTTAATTCTTAAATACTTTACCGAAAATCTTTTTCTTACCGCCATGTAATTCTTACCTCCTTTATACAGATGTATCGCCGCGTGATTGGCAAAAGCCTTGAATATTATACGCTACTTCTACACGGGCCAAATCGTCGGGTTGAATCCCTATAGTTATCCACTGCCCTCTGGGTATTCGTCTGTCCTGTGTATTTATTAAATATTGAGTTATTTCCATTTCAGCGTCTAAACCGTTAATATTAGCGCGCACTACATCGTTAATTAACAAACTGAAACTTGAAGGATTACCGAAGAAACTGATTTTGGGCGTAATATCATGGTTATGAGTAGTATCTACATCATGCCTATGCGCTCGTATATTTACGTCGTGCGTATGGTCTTGAACGCTGTGACTGTGCGCGTTTATATAATGGGTATGCTGATTCATTGAATGATTGTGAGAATACAACGTTACATTGTGAGAATGCCCCGGAATTGTAACCGAATGATTATGCCCTAAAATTGTATGCGAATGCGCCGGGACGCCGTGACTATGCGCCGGAATAGTAAACCCGTGAGAGTGACCGATAACGTTTACCGTATGCGTATGCCCGTCTATTGTGTGGGTATGGGCCATTCCGTGGTTATGCGTGCCGTGATTATGCGCGCCTGAAGGTTCCCAAACTGTTGACGTGCCCGGAGTTATTAAAACGTTATTCGCGGGAACTGACTGAACTGATACCCGCCATCTATCCGCGTTATTTGTCGGTTGACTCATTATCCATAAACCTTGCTGCATTCCGTGGTTGTGCTTTCCTATATTTGTCTGGTCGTTTTCCATTTGAACCGAACCTATAGTTAATTGGTTATTCTGAGTAGTCGTTATACTGCTGGAATTACTTGTTTGCTGATTATTATTCGCCGTTGCCTGATATATACTGCCTCCAGAATCGGACGTTTGACTCATCTGCGCAGAAGCGTTTGAAGTCATACCCGCGCCGGAAAGCGCCGCGTCTGAAGTTGCCGTTGACGATTGGTTTATGCTTGACGTAGAAGTAGACGTCGCTGTTGTACCTCCGCCGTCTAAAGTAGTTCCTCCGCCTCCGGATTCAGAACTTGCTCCTCCGCCGGAAGTAGTCGTTTGTTGACCTCCGCCGCGGGACGTAACTAATTCGGCTCCGCCGTCGGTTGAACTTTTTACAGAGCCGCCAGAAATAACGTTTGTGTTGTACGCCCTGAACCGCGAAATTCTAACTTTAACATTTACCATATTAATATTTATCATTTCATTCGGAACGTAAAACGCTATTTTCAGAGGGGTCGTCGCGTCTGCATTATCGGCTGCTTGCGCTGCGTAAACCTGCGTAGCTCCTTGACTATAAGTCATTTCTATCCGTTGACGGTCGGCTATATCCGCGACCGACCCGGCTATATCCTGCGGTCTGTTAGCTATTTTAATCGTCCGCTTCGGTATTTCGTCGTGAAATACCTCCGTTTCAACGACATAAGTTTTAATACTGTCTACAATCTGAACTACGTCGCCGATTTTTGCGTTGCTTATAACTTGAGTTTCGTATTCAACATACGGGTCTTGTAATTCATTCAACATAACCTGCGCGGCTTCCAGCAATGATTGCTGATTCGTATACCGCCGGTCAGTCCATACTTTTTCAATCAGCCCGTATTTATCAATGTAGTTCTGCGGCGATTGTAAATATTTTTTGTTATTATTTAAACTTGCGATATTTAACTGATTAACGCCTTCACCTGCGCCGTACGCGTATAACCGGGTACATAAAAATTCGCTTTTCGCTTGTTTTTCCAGCCGTATACGGTTTTCACCCTGCCGAATATAGAAATCCGGATTTCTGTTAGCGTCAAATATTTTTAATGAAAATTGATACGGGTAAACTTTAGTGTTAAAAACCCACTGATACTGTTCAGTAAATCTGTTCGCGACGCTAAATAACGCGCTGAGTAAGTTTTCTTTTTCTAACCCGTACTCAAAGAATCTTACGAAATCGCATTCATTTAATACCCAGTGTTTTTGGTTTTGTCGGTTCAATATTTCATTGATAACTGTATTCGTATTTTTACCTATACCGCCCAAATTTAAAAATTCGGGAATACTGGTGTCCATCAACAAAGCTATCACATGCTCGCATAAGTATGTTCTTTTTCCTGTTTCTTCTTCCTCGACTTTTTCACCGATTAATCGGTAAAATTCACCGTCGTTATTATATCGTACTAAGTTAAATTGCTGGCAATAACTATTTTTGGGGTCGTTATCGGGCAAGGTAAACTCTAAATTACTTACCGCGTTTATCCGCACCCTCTCAATAACGTTAAATGCGTTTTGCAGTATCGCCAGCTTGAACCTGTTTCTATCAAAAATTTCAAGCATTATAGTAATATAAGTTGAAAAATGTCTGTGACCCAAAACATGAACGAAGGGTCTTACACCAAAGATTCTTCGCTTTGCTCAGAATGACGATCGGACACTTTTCTCTTATATGACTATACAGAAACCTCTCTACATAAATTAACTCCCCGTTTAAAGTTCGCGATGAATTTATAGATAAATCTAACGAATCGCGGTTAAGATTAATCCAATCCCCCGAATGATTGTGCAAAATATTCTGGTTATTCAGTAAAACCGTAAAAGTTTCTGAGTCTATACGCAATTCGCCGTTTATCGGAATATTTACAGTTATAGTCAAAGTATCTTTTTCTACTAAATCCGCCAGTGAAGTCATAAATACGCTTTCAGTAAAGTCAACTTCCATTGGGACGTCTTTGCTTAACCAAACTAAAGCGGTAACGATTTCCCTAAAATCAATTCGTCCGGCAGGGAAATTGCCTCCGAAAGCGATTTCGACAAGAACTTGTTCGGCAAAATTATTATCAATAATCACGTTATTTGCCGGATAAATTTCTGTCTCTATCATTTCTCTGAAGTTTGCCATCAAAGATATAAATATTGAAGGTATTATGTTAGCGGTTACCGCCTCCGTAAATCCTAAATCTATAGAAAAATCGTTCCACGCTTTTATTAAAGTATCAAATTCTTCTTTAAATTCAGCGGCATACTGAAAATCAATTCCTGCGCCCAAATTAACGTTTATTATTTCGTTAAATATGTTTTCTATAGCCGTATTTGCGTTAGCCGGTATTAATTCTGACCGGCACCGTTCTCTGTATTTTGTTCGTATTTCAAATTCTCTTACCCCGGCAATTTCGGCGTTAATCCCTTCCCTAAAATTGTGTCTGAATCTCCAGCCCCGCGTTAATATGGTTTGATTATTTATCCGGCACCTGAAATGATTCTCCGCCGAGGCGTTTTGCCGTATAGCTATCAAATTATCAAGCATTTCTATAAAAAAGACATTAATCGGCGCGTCGGGTTCAACATCACCTCGTAAAGAAAATTTGGTTAGAGAAAATCTGCCGCCGAACATATTAGTTTATCCCCGCTGTCATTGCGTTTGCTTCGACGAACGGCATGATACCCCTGCTCAATTGTTTTGCGGTTGAACGCTGTTGCTTCCAAACGCACTCACCTGCAGTCGCGGCGTCGTATAACGCAGTCCAAGTCCAATTGCCCCAGTCCGCTGTCGGTCTGTTGAAATTAACTCTTTGAATGTTTCGCGTTATCGTAATACCGCTCATCTCTTTATCAGGAGCGGAAAATACTATGGGCGCGCGAGCGTAATTACTTCCTGCTAATTCCGAGCCGCCTGTTTCTGGGTCTCCGTTAAATAAAGCGACAAACGGGCTGGGAGAGATTCCGTCAAGAGTCTGTCCTCGTATAACATTAAATAACCGTGTCTTATATGCAAAACTTAAATCGCCTATGCTGAAGAACAATACTTCATCAATAAGTAGCACGGGGCTGTCACCTTGCGTTACGGGTAAATCTTCGGCGAGCTCGCCGTAAAGATACATATTACCGCCGGTTACGGCGTCGTAAATACCGATGTATCTTACAGTTCCGGCATTGGTCGGAGATTGCGGAAATGTTATTTGCGAATTATTTCGTATGCCTATTCCTTGACCCTCGGGCGAAGGTATCGCAAAAGTTACGGGCTGTCTTGCGTAATTTGTGTAAGCCATTTCGGTTCCCGTGTTTCCAAATTCTCCGGGGCTCGATAAAAACAACCCAACAAAGACTTGCGGGGGCGCCGTAAAACTTACACCTTGCATAACTCTTAAAAATTGAGATTCTGCGAATGCTGATAAAAACATTAAAGTTTTCCTCCTTATACTTTTCTTGTTAAAACTATTTGTACATTCGTCGCAGCTGCGCCAGAATTATTTCGTAAAACAATCATTGTCGGCGTATCTGCCGTACCGTTATAGTAAATTGGATTTTTTCCGTTCGTTATAGACTGCTGAACGACTTTTCCGTAAGCGAACGGCTCGCATATGAACGTTATTTCAAACTCGCCGTCTGTGGTTCCGCCGCCGTCATATTCGTCGTTCATATTTATAGCGTAGTCGTAATGCGCGATTAACTCGTTAGCGTCAAACAATTCGCCCATATAATATTTATCGGGTTCTATGTCTAATACTATACGTCCGCGTTTACTTAGCCATAAAGCAATTTCACGTATATCTGCGCGAGTTAACTTTTGTAATGCTTGACTCATCCAAATACAACGTAATCTTAATTCGCGCTCGTTGTAAAAACGTTTATTGTCTTCCGCTGAATAATCATACGCCCCGTGTCTGAACGGAATATATTGTTTTCTCTGCCGCTTTTCCGGTAACAAAAAGTCGTAGGAGTTGACTATTAACCCATATTCCCTGCAATTTTTGTTTCTGAAACTGAAACTTAACGGCGCGGGTTTATACGGATTTATATTCCTTGATTCGCTCATAATACTTCAACTCCTTTACTTCTTGCCGCCTCTTTGGCGTCTTGATATAATTGTTTTCCTATCTTTCGCGCGTCTGCCCGGCTTGTATTTTCACCGACAACAATTGTCTGATTAAATGTGAAACTTGCCTGCGGCCTATTGCCCGCTTTGCCGCCTCCGGCAGTCACCCCGGCGAACGCAGGAACCCGAACATTAAACTGCGAATCTAATTCGTCCGGACTGAATACGTTAGCAAAAGCGTCGCCGACTTTTCCGGCTATAGCTTTTGCCCCTTTAATAAATCCTTCGCCGAAACGTTTAATTAAACTGCTTGCTTCGTCCGGTTTTAAATCTTCTTCCGCAACGTCAATCACGGCTTCCATTAAATCCGCTACCGTCCCAATCAATTCGTCTTCGTTTTTTTCATACCCTACAATCATACCTTCCATATTCATAGTAGCTATATGTTCCCAAACTTTAGAGGGAGACCGGATTTGGTTTATTTGGTTCGCCATATTAATCATATCCTGCATTATACGGTTCATAGTCGCGTATAACTGACCCGACATCTGGTTAACGCCGTTAAGAATACCGTTAATAAGGTTTTGACCAACCGAAGGAGCTTGCGAATTCATTTGCTTCGCCAAATCGTTAAGAATTTGTGAAATTTGCTGGTCTGTTTCATTACGTAATTTTTCAAGTTCCTGAACCGCTAACTCGCGGGCGAGCGCGTGTTTCTGCTGATACAAATCAGACAGTTTTTTCAGCTCTTCATCGGAAGAATTAATAAGCTGCTCCAAATATCGGTTAGCCGTCGGGCCCATTTTACGAAGTTCCTCCAAGAGACCTTCGTCAAGACCTTTTTTGGAAAGATCCTTCATGTTCTTTTCCCATTTTTCCATCTCAGCTATCTGTTTTTCAAGGTTTTCCGCCATGACTTTCGCCTGAGATTTCGCGGCTTCGTCTGTCGCTCTGGTTAAATCGTCCTGAGCTTTATTAAGTTTATCAATAGTTTCCATGCGCTTTTGCTGGATTTTATCCATTTCATCAGCGTATTTTGTTTGAGCGTCTTGAGCTTTAGCCTGTAATTTATCATATTCTTGCTGAGTTAATCCAGCCTTTTGCATTTCATTGCTGACGTCGCCCAAAGACTTGGTTAAATTACCGTAAGCCTTTTGAGCGTCGGAATCAAGCTGTTCTAAGGACGCTTGAACTTTATCATAAGCTGCTTTACTTTCTTCAACTTTTTTAGTATTCTTGTCGACGTTAGTTTCCTGTAGATTTACTTCCGCAAACAAACTGAAAGTGTTAAATATCGCCTGAGCTCTCTTTTCAACGGCGTCCGTATAGGCTTGCTCCAGCTTCTCCATTTCGTCAAGGGCTTTACGTTCGGTTTCCCGTAAGTCCATACGCGCTTTTGAAAGGTTTTTATCAGCTTCCTCGCGCTGTTTCGTACCCTCTTCATATTTCGAAGCGACGTCTTCCCACGCTTGAATTTCATCCTCAATAGTCATGAGGTTAAGATTCTTACGGGCTTCAATCCAAGTTTTGTGGATATTAAACGTTTCTTCGTTATGTTTTTTGATTTCCTCTTCTTCTTGTTTTCTTAGGTCTTCGCGAAGCTTATTGATCGTTTTATCGATTTCAACCTTTTCTTTAGAAATTTCCTGATAATTCTCTTTAAGGTTTTCCCACATCCGGATTTCTTCTTCAATATTATAATTAGAAGCGTTACGGTAATCGTCGATCATCAGTTTCGCGTCGTCCCAAAAAGACTTTTGCTGATCCTTTTGCTTATCAAGCGACGTTTTTTGGTTCTTTTCGTCTTCCTGATAAAATTGCTGACGCGCGTTAATATCAGCCAAGGCCATTTCGCGCTTTTCATCGTTATAGACTCTATGCGACTGACCTAACTCCGCAAGAATAGATTTCTCTTCATCTGCTGCGACACGCTTATCCTCTAAGCCCAAATTAAACATCGTTTGCTGCATCATTTGCAATTGCTGCATTTGATCTATCGAAGAATCGGTATACGCCGCGTCTACCCGTTTCATTTCTTCTACGGACTCGCCGTATTTACCGCTCCTGCCGGACCAGACTTGTTTTTCGTAATCTGCGGTCGCGCTTAACCTATTTTCATAATCGCCGAGTCTGCTTGTTGAAGCGTTATAAATATCGTCCGCCGCGCTTTGCGCCGCTTTCGTAGCTTTACCCTTATTATCGTTAATGCCGTCCGCTATACCTTCTACGACCGGTTTACCGATTTTATCGCGGGCTTTATCGGACTTATCGTTCTTAATACCGAAAAATCCGGTAAAAGCGTCCCAGATTTTACCGCAGACGTCCTTAACTACGTTGACAATTCCCGTTACAAAATTTAATATACCTTCGGCTATACCTTTAAGTATGTTTATACCGACTTCCATCCAGTCAGTTTCCATTAGCGTATCTATTATTGCCATTACGATTTTTGGAATCATCATTATAAGTTTCGGTATTCCAGAAATTAATCCTTGTATTAACGCAAGTATTATATCAACAGCCGCTATTATAATTTTATCAAGATTATCGATTATACCTTGCGTTAAGGCTATAATAACTTCAATCGCCGCGATAATAAGCTCAGGTAAATTATCAAGAATACTGTCTACTAACACAAGAATAATATCTAAAGCTACAGAAATGATTTTGTCTAAATTACCCATTATAGTGTCTACTATAGCTATAACTATTCGCGGTATTGCCCGAATCAATGTTGGAAGAGCCTCAACTATTCCTTCTACTAAAGCCAATATTATTTCTAAAGCGACGATTATAATTTCGTCAAGATTTTCAATTAACGTATCGACAAGCGTTAAGATTATATCAACCGCCATCGGGATTAGCGTCGGTAACATATCCGCAATCCCGCGGGCAAGTTCGATAATAATATCTATACCCGCTTGTAAAATTAACGGCAAGTTTTCGCCTAATCCCTGCACGATATTAAATATCGCGTCTTTAGCCTGCGTAATCAGCTCAGGCATTTTATCGACTAAACCGAGCAACAACTGGGTAACGATTTCTACGCCCGTCGTATAAATCATTTCCATATAGGTAATGAACCCGCTCGCCAGTTCAGTTATAATATCTATCGCTAACGGCACCAGCGCCGGGATTATTTCTTTTAACGCTTCAATTATTAAGTTAAACGTGTCTTTCGCGCCGGTAATCAGTGCGTCTTTATTTTCGGTCAGCCCTTGAATCAGCGACATCAACAAATTCTTCGCCGATTCAACGAATTTCGGCGCTTGGTCTACGATGAATTGTACGGCTTGCGCCAGTACGTCGCCGATTTTAGATACGAGCCCCTCTAACCCGCCGTCTTTTAACGCTTCGTTAAGCTGCTGTACCATACCCAGAGCGGTAGCGGTTACGTCTTTAAGCGGATTATCCACGTTCTGATAAAATTCTACGCCTAAATCGGTAACGCTGGCCTTAAGTTTATCGAATAACCCGAGTAAGTTGTCTTGCTGAACCGCCGCCATGCCTGCCGCTTGACCCATACCGCTAAACGATTCAGACGAACCGGATAATTCGGCGCTTAATTCCGCAAGTGTTTCAACGCCGTTCGCCGTAACAATATTCCAGCCTTTAAGCGCAACGTCGCTGAATATGACCGCTTCCGTATTATTACGCTGTTCGTCGGTCATATCGCCGAGTACGAGCTGTAAATCGTACATTATGTCGAACATATCGCGACTTGCGCCTTCGCTGTCGTAGAGGGCAATACCGAGTTTGTCTAACTCTTCTTTTGCCGCTTTCGTCGGAGTAGATAAATCGCTTATAACGCCGTTTAAATATGTACCGGCTTTTCCGCCTTTAACGTTCGCTTCGGAAAAAGCGATTAAAAAGGCGTTGACGTCGTTTAAATCCATTCCGGCGTTAGCCGCAGCTCCGCCGACGTTAGCGAACGATTCGCCTATCTGACCGAGCGATAAATTCGCTTTGGTCGTGGTAAGCGCCATCGTATCGACCGCCGACTGAGTATCTTCGGCTTCAATCCCGAACGTTTTCATGGTTGAGCCTAAGAAGTCAAGCGTAGTCGCCATATCGGTCTGGGTAGCGTTCGCCAAATTAGTACCGTGCGTAAACTGCTCCATCATCAGCGTAATATCGCCGCCGGCTTCCGCGAGCATTTTAGCGTTTGAAGCTAAATCCTTTAAATTCGTGCCTGTAGTAACCGCGATTTCGCGAACCCCGGACTCCATTTGTTTCATTTCGTCGGAAGTCATACCCGTAATCGCTTGCAGGTTCGACATTTCCTTCTCAAAAGAAGCTCCGACCGCAACGCCAGCCGCTCCGAGCGCATAAAGAGCGGCGCCCGCTTTGGCGCCGAATTCAACTATCGTGCCGACTACTTTATTCGCGGTATCGTTTATCGTACCTAACGCGCCTTTAGCTTTATCTAAACCGCTGGAAAAACCGTCGTCTTTTAAACCTATCGTCGCGAAAAGATCGAAAACGTTCATAATTATATGCCTCCTATCTCTTAGTTTTAAAGTTTTTTAATATATTTGCTCGTGTTTTCACATGTTTCAAAAGCAAGAAACATTAACAAAATATTCATATAAATCCGGGTAAGGCTGATGCTTATCACAA
>WREN01000046.1 GCA_009779295.1 Oscillospiraceae bacterium
AGCAGTTATATTTAAAAGTCGGTACATATCCGGACCCGAATAAAAAGAATGAAGACGATGCACCGCCGAAAAAATCATTCGCGGAAATTAAAGCAATGTTAGAAAAATTATAAAGGGGGGCGGGAATTATGCCGTTAGCGGCTGAGCCGATAAAACCGGTTCAGGATTATAATTTTGCGCAAGTGACAAAGCAACTTTCGCAATTACCGAAAATTAACAATATTCCGTCGCAACAGCAAAATAATAAAAATAATAATATAGCTGATACGCCTACTAAATATATGCTCGAAAAACCAAAAACATTAGAACAGGTTGCAGCCGAACGCGACGCAAGTAATGCGATGAATAGTTTACCTTCATCATTTATAGATTATAACATAAAAAGTGACGGTTACAAGTTGGACAGAATTCAAAACTTATTATCGGATTCTCAAGCGATGCGTGAAAGCTTCCAAGATTTCAGCCAGAGAAATTCTATTAACGAATGGAAAGCTCCGGAAAATAACAATTCGAATAACCATACTGCTGCTCAAAATCCAGTATTTAATACAGTCGCGCAAATGGGGCGTGTTTTAGGCGGCGCAGCTCAAGGGACTGTTAAAACCGCTTTAGCTCCGATTATAATGATTGAAGCGGGAGTCACCGGAGCGGCAAACCCGTATGAAACCATGCAAAACAATTTATTAGATAAAGTAAATTCGACGTTCACTCCGCAAAAGCCGGAAGCGATATTTAATATTGATGAAGTTAAGAAAGCAGGCCCGTTAAATGACGAATGGATGTCACAGGGCAATCCGATCGATCAATTCAAATTAATGCCCGAAACTAATCCGTCAACTAAAAACTTAACTGATATGTGGGGTAAAACCTCAAATCAAGCCATTCAACAATGGACGGATTCATGGGTTCCTGCTCCTAATAACGCAATTGCCGAATTCGTGGCGAAAGGTGCGGACGCTTTAGGTGAAGCCATCCCCGGAATGGCAGCTACTGCCGCTACAGGAGGAACTTCTGCGATTGCATTGCTTCAAGGAAGTGTGCCAAGTTATTTGATAGCGGGATTGAAAGCGTTCAGCGGTGAAATGATTGAAGGTTCAGGAAACCCTCAACGCGCAGTCATAACAGGAGGGATTGAAGCGGGTACAGAGGCATTGAGCGGGCAGACATTGGGTAAACTTGCCGATTCCGTAAGCAGCAAAGCATTATCGACCGGAATTAATGTATTCAGCGAAGGAATCGAAGAAGTCGCGTCCGGAGGGTTGCAAGCGTTGACGTTCGGCGAAAAATATTCACCTGCGCAAGCTCTTGAAGATTTTGCACTCGGAGCGTTTGTGGGTAGTATGGTAGAAGGCGGAGTTTCCGCAGCGAACGCGGTTTCAAAAGAAATTAATACAAACCAAATCATCAAAGCGATAAACGAAGGAGATGGAACATCCTCAGGATCGGGCGCGTTAACCGGATTGCAAAAAAGTATTGAAGCAGTTGAAGCTAATCCGGATTTAGGCGTAATCGCGAAAGCACTAGCGCAACCTGCGCAGGAATCGCAAATGGATATGACGGTTGTACGTAAATACATGGAATCCGCTCTTAAAGATAATATAGACAATACTGATCAAAATTATATCGTAGATATCAAAATACCAAAAAATATTGATCAAATAAAATCAAAAAATATTGGTCAATATAGTACAACAGGAAGCGGTCTAATAAATATTGCAAGCATTATTGAAGCTTCACAATATAAAGGATTGTCGCCCCGGCAAAGCGGTAAAATATTAGACGCAGTATTATCAAAAAATACTGAATTATATTCTAAACTTGCGGATTCAGGCAACGATATTATTGATGTTGCGGATAAAGTTCAAATCGAACGCGGAGCGGATTATCATTCTGCATTGCCGCAAAGCGGAGCGGATAATAATTACGCAGTTATCGATGTAAGCGGTCGTCCTGCCGCGCAGACCGAAAACGATACGGGTATCAATGTATTCCGCGGTATGTCATCGGAATGGGTATTGCCGACATTAGCTTCCGGTGAGTTTGCTGTGCCTAACGCAAATATACGTTCTGATAACAAAAATGTTGACCAAAAACCCAAAATGACGTTATTCGGTTCTACTACGCCCGGCGCTATGTTAGGTTCTGGTTTATATTTGACCGGATTACCATCTAAAGCCGATCAATATACAAGCGGAATATTAAACGAAATTAGTATGATCGGAAATGACAGCGGCGGCATAATGAAGTACGGCCCGATATTAGGAGGGAAAACATTTGTTAATGAAGCGTTATTGAATCAATCCGAATCGGGCATAGAAAACAATATCGTTCGCCGCGGCAAATCCGGAGAAGAAACAGCGTTAAAAGAATTTATGAATAAATCATCCGGCAATCCAGACGCTGCCGTTATATATTCAAAATTAGGTGAAGATTATACTGAAATTGTTCGTCCAGACGCGGCTAAAACGCAAATAGAATCTTTATATTTACCGTTGAACGCGATAAATTATATATCTCCAGAAACATCAAAATCCAAAAACACAATAGATGATAAAAACATCTATAATCCGGCAAATGATCCTTCAATAATAGCTGGATTTAAAGAAATGTTTGGTAATCAATTTGAAGTAACTTCTAATATGTTTGACATCAATTTCAACGTCGATCCTGAAATAGCAGGATATTCCCAATCACAATTTGCAAATTCTGCTTTTTTCAATGAATTACAATTAGAAAAGGGAAACGATGACATCAATCCGTTGTTAGCAAAATATATAACGCCAGATATATCGATGGATGTTGTATCGGATGTTAGAACGGGCAGGAATACGGAAATAGGCGTAAACGAAATGATTAATGAATCTTTTAGTACACCGGAAGTTCTTAATACCGAAAATAATATTTTTGATAATGTTAATGAAACGATATTATCTGAAAAGGAAATTAATACCGTTCCTGAAAACAACATATCGGAGATTATAAGTTCCGAATCAAATAATGTGATTGTTGAAACTGAATCAACACCGAATAAAACGAATATGTCTGTTGAATTAATACCAAGCATTACACCTTTTGAAATAAAATCTCGAGAGGATACTACCGTTTCAGATATTAAATCACCACCAACTGAAATGGGAAATCCTATTTCCGAAACAGTTGCGGATAATTCGATTGTATCAAATACGAATATACCACCAATTGAAGTTATTAATAATAACGATCAGGAAATTGTCGAGCATGAAAATCCGGTTATGACGAATCATGAAACCCGAACCGGTAAAATACCTTCACCAAATGAGGGAAAATCAACAGAATTAAGCGTAGGCTCCGCAGAAGGAAAAGCATTAAGCATATGGTCACCGGCACAGGCGCAGGAGCAAAGTCAAGTCAGACGCAGGAAACCCGGTTCTTCCGACTTCGACATCGTGCGCGGGCAACCCTCTACAGGACAGGTTTATGAAACAATGGCATACAACAGAACATTTTCAAGTTTATCATCATATTGAACCGGCATATATGCCGAATATAATTTATAAAAAGAAAGAGGTAAAAAATTATGTCAGGAAGTAATTTCCAAGGATTTGTGGGGAATCTTAACGAACTCGTTCAAGATTATTTCTCCACGGCGCAATTATCATACGACCCCGCAGGTTGGGGAAGCAACACAGACAAATGGAGTTATATATATTCGTCGCTTATTAAAACCAAGGGACCGGATATGATGAAACTCGGCAATCTTCAAAACTATTTAAGCGAATGGGACAGACCGTACAGCTACGGCGGATTCATCCGTTCTGTTACGATAGGTCCGGTCAGACCGTTCGATCCACCGACATTCAACCACGGATCTTCGCCGGACAACGGTCAAATACGTAAAGCGGACGTTAACGCTACATATCATCCGTTCAAGGTACGCAGTCAATTCATGGTTACACAATTTGCAGACCAATTAAAGGACGCTATGAGCGTACCGGAAGAAATCGGTTTATATCTTGCGGGTGTACTGCAATCGTTAAATGACGGCGTTAATGATACTCTGTACAGAATGTACAAAAATATCATACACAAATATTATACCGATTTGTCCTCGGCGCAACAGACTGCATTAACCGATTCAACACTCCCCGCTATAACCGGAAAAGACGAAGCGATCGTGGCAATTAACGCTATAAGGAATTATAAAACACAATTCATGTTTGGATCAGATAAATATAATTCTTTGAACTTCGCGCATACCGTCGCGCCGGAAAGACAGCGTTTGTATTTGATCGATACTTTCGCGAACGCTCTGGTCGATTTTTTGCAGCTCGACCACTACATGGGCGATGTGGTTTATTCCGATATTGCCGGCAGCTTGTCGCAATTTTAGGGATTCCGATAAAAATCCTTGACGATTTCGGCGGGATGATTCCGTTCGATGTTACAAATGATCAACTATATCCAATATTCGACAGCGACGGCGCTGTAACGGGTACATACGCGGCTACGGCGGGCGGAACTACTGCGGTAGATGTAGCAAGCTGGAAAATACCTACGAATTATAATTTCCGCGCGATATTAACGGAAGACGATTTCGGAAACGTATTCCCGATCAATGACAGCATACAAACCGCCAACTTCATTCTCGGCGGCGGATATACCAACACGGCGAGATACACCGAACGCCTTTGCGTGGCGAAACCGAGCAGCAATACAATATTCTTCAAATAATGAAAATTTGCGGATAGGGGAAGGATTTTCCTTCCCCATAAACGCAGAAAGGGGGAAACGGCATTAATGCCGCCGGAATGATAAATCCTCTTGAAATCACATATTACGAGTATACGGGTTACAGCTATTCAGACGAACCTGCAAACGATAACGTTATAAACCAAAACACTCATTGGACCGCTCCGTTATTGATTAAAGAGTTTGACGCAAGCCATTTACAAGCGATAAAAGTAAATTTGACGGATGATGATCTGCATAAAATTGATTACTTAAAAATAACGGACACCGTAACGGGCGAACGATGGTATTATTTTGTAGCGGGGCACGAGAGATTTAACAGTTCTGTTGTTAATTTAAGAATTGTCATAGATAACTTCGCGAGCGTAGGGCTTGAAAATATATCGTTTTTCGGTAATGTAGCGCGCAGAAGTTTATCTACTGCGGAAAGTGCTAATTACCCACAATTACCGGAACCGTGGGCTCCGAGAAGACCGTTAAAAACGCGCAAAATGATTATTGATTTGAACACCAACAAAAAGATCGTTATACCCTCGCACATATCAACATCGTTCACAGAAGAAACATCTAATATAAATAATACTCAAACTATACACGTTCCGCAAACGCCGATTGGAATACCTACGGCCCCTGATAGTTTATCTATCAGCGCAAACTTGCCTATGGGTTATCCGAATCCGGCAGGAGATACAAATCATACAATTAATACTCCGTGGGGGTCGATAAGCTACACAACGCCGTATGAAACGTATTACGAATTAAGCGGAACGGCTCTTTCGACTTTTTTAGAAAAAGCAAAAAAATACAACGCGCTTGATTTGATCGAACCGCCGTATTATGTCCCGAATCCGCAATCTTCGCAGAATATTACAATTCCCGAATTATCTAACTCTAATATAAGAAATAAAAAAGCGAGCAAATATTACACTACGATTACGATACGGTCATTAGCTTCCGGAGCTTCACAAACATATTCGGATGACGATACCGATTTACAATATAACCAACCTCTGACTATTATCATAGCGCCGGATAAAACAGGCGGTATATATGTGATACCGACGACGATACGCGATACAGGGTTACACGCATACTTGTATTTGACCGGAGTTTACAGTCCTTTTGAAACGGTTACATATAACGCAGTGGGAGATACGCCCGGTAAATTCGCATCAGACGGTACAATATTACTCAACACAGCATTAAATAATTTATTTCAAACATATATAAACAAAGTTAATGCTATGCAATTACAGGGTATGCAAACAAAATATTTTAAGAGCTTGGGTGATATAAAGAGTTTGGTTAATACATTTACGGCTGAAATCCTTGGTTCTTTAACAGCAGGTATAACAAGGACTGCTGCGTATATTCAAGATACTACGACACAAACATATGTACCGACGACTACGCAAACAACCAATCAATCACAGAGTATGCCTTCGATTGTACAAAATACAAGGCAAACAAGTCAAACCGGAAATTATGCTACATCACAATTTTTAGATCATCGCGCTCAATCGTCATTTATAAACACAACTCAAAATAGTTCTATGACTAATCCCGCGAGGAATCAGACACAATTATCATATAGTTACACATCTAACGCAAATTCCGGAAGTGTAAGCATACCGAATATTACTACAAGTATCGCCGCACATAGTATTATAACTAATACAATGTCACAATCCGGAAATCCATCGATATTCAATGTAACCGGGAGTATCAATTATCCGTCAATAACTCAAAATATCAACGGTACTACAACGATACCCAGTTACGTAGTAAGCATAACAGGCGCAACGAGCACATCAGCATATACACAAAATTCTAATTCTAAGACGTCAATGCCTGAACAAATTTCAACATCCGAAACAATAACCACAGGATCTAAAAAAGATATTCGTGAAACTTTAGACGAAATAGAAATAAATGCTGCGCCTATATTTGAAATCGCTTTAGATACATTAAAAGGAATGTTTTTCCAATCATACAGAAACGAAATCCATTCATTTATGCTCGGCAATATCAACGATTATCTCAACCGCTGGGTAAGTATACAAAACGATATGCACAATGGCAAAGTCGCCAATTTATTTAAAAATATTACCCTTATAGGCGGATATAAGGATTACAATAAATTAGTAGGCAAATATGAAATTACAATCGCGTCGTTACAACCGGAAGATGAATTTAATTTCGATTTGTTTTTAGAACATTTCGGACACGCCGTTGACGAATATACAAATACATTAGTAAATGACGTTAAAAATAATTATAATTATACTCTGGTAGGCGAAGACGCTATATTATCAAATTCGGTCAAACAAGACGCGAGCGCGGTTATATTAAACCAATTCCGCACGGGCGTTCGCGTATGGAAAACAACGATACGACCGGAAAATTTTTAAGGGGGTGAACGGCAATAAAGTTGCCAACGGCAACTCCGTTGCCGATATTATGTCGATGATGAATTTTGAAATGCAAGCCGAAACGATTTCATCAATGAAATATTTCCAATATCGAATAATAGCCGCAGGGATGTTTAATTGGATTAATCTACCCGCGGGGCTTGACAGCGATAGAATGGAATTAATGTTGATAGACCGAGGAACAGTTGCGTTTTTCAATACCACAACAGGGTTTTATGTTTTGCCTTATACATCCGACGGTTTAGTTGACGTTTACGGAAATCTCCTTTCGGTTAGAGCTGTTCCGTATAACGGAATACAGCTTGAACAATTGGATGATGTCCCGAGGATATTATTCGACAACAGCGCGAGACAAACGTTCAATAGTTATTTAAGAGCGTTCGCCGAAAGGCTCGCATACATACAAAAATCGATCGCAATCATTGAACGAAATTCGAGACTGCCTGCGATTATAAAAGTAAACGAAACAAATAAAGAATCGTTTGCACGCCTTGACAGCAAAGTCGAAGACGGTTACCCTGTAATATATGTCGATGAATTAATGGATACCAACGCTATTCAAATGTTACCCACGGGATTCAACACTGCAGCGTTTTCGGCATTGTGGAACGATTACAACAAAGTTGAGGGTGAGATATATACAATGCTCGGCACGATGTTTAACGTTGAACAGAATAAAACGGCCGGCGTAGGTACAGCGGAAACTATTGTTAATTACTCTCAAACGTTTGCTCTCGCCAATTCTCGGCTGAAACAGCGTCAGCGGTGGTGTGAAAAGTTGAACGCCGAATTCGGTTTTAATATTTGGTGCGAAAAAGTCAACGATTATCAGGATATCGTCAGAGAAATGCTCGGAGGTCATAATCATGATCCTTTGGGTGACGAAACGGGGGTGAACGGCAACAATGTTGCCAACGGTAATTCCGTTGCCAACGGCAACTCCGTTGCCGGTGAATTATGAGCACAGACACTGGATTCAGAGCGGAAAAACAAGGCGATTTTGCTTTACGCCGAACCGGAAACTATTTTGATTTAATCGAAGGCAGGCAATACCATTTACAGCCGATTACATTTTACGAATTTTTATCGAAGCCTGAAGCGCTGTTCATGTATGATACAACCTTTTTTCAAATACCCGGGTATGTTCAAAAAGGGGCGGAACTTCGTGAAATCGAAGAAGATTGCCGTCAATTTGTTGTTAATTATATCATGGAACAATTTGAACATAAACTACTCGGTATGCAAGATTATTTAAGATGGGGTAAGCTGTTTAAAAATAGATGTGACGCTGTCGCTCTTGCATTTTGGGCTCAAGTAAATATGCACGACCTTATGTTCGCGAAAGACCTTGAAATGGACGAAAATGATTTTGAACGCACTAACACTGGTAAAAATGCACGTCTCGGCTCGCAAATCGTTACTACCGACCAAACCGGCGAGAGCGCGACAATCGGTAAAAGTAAAACAAAATCAGCTCAGGATTCTATAAACACACAAGATACAGATGCATATTCCCGTGAAGCTAACGCGACCGTTGTACGGGCAGAAGACCAATTGACCGCAGACATAAATTATAACTGGCAGGATGCCGCCGATAACGTTCGGGAAATGAGAAACCGCGCCGGAGATACTTCACAGCATATAGAAACCGAAAGTGAAACCGAAAATGAATCACAAACAAATACAAACTCACATACCGTTTCTACTTCTACAATGGATAATTCTTCGGATGAATCCGGAGGAAAATCTAACGAACATCAGAATTTAACAAATAAACAGTTTATGCAGGAAAAACAATGGGCGATAAATACAGCGCGTGAGCTTTTGCCACTTGAATGGTTGAGAGTGCAACTCGCTCCCATGTTTTATATGTTATATTAAAGAGGTGATTATTTTATGGCTATAAGAGAACGTATGCCGCCGCATTTGGCTGAAATACCGTATGGATTCAAAAATTTATGGCGTATTCGCGTCAGTGTGAGCGATATAAATAACGGTACGTTTTTGGAATCAAATATAACATCTGTTATATTAAACGGTTATCCGGTGAATGTATCGCAGCTTATCGCGTTGTTTGATTATAATCGCGATACTTCGAGTTTATATATTACGACAAACAGCGTCGCGTTTTTCGTAACGCTTGTCAATTATGCTGATGGGGTTTTTACATATTCGACCCTTGTCGAGCAAGAACTTGAAATAAACGGAGTTATTAGCGTATCGGGCGATATGGTCGATAACAGCGATCCATTGCAACCGGTTATAAAACACGATGATACGAAAGTCAATTCAGATGAATATGACGTTGACAAACAAGATTTTGAAAATCGCATTTTAAAGAATGAAAACGATATATCATCGTTGCAAAACGAAAATAATCAATGGCAGAATCCTTCTGCTACGGCAGTTTCGGGGACAACACCCGGCGCAAACGTTGTTTTAGATCCGAATGGTGTTGTATTCAATTTCACACTCGTTCCCGGCGCTACCGGTCCGCAAGGCCAACAAGGGCCTGTTGGTAATACAGGAGCGCAAGGGCCGATCGGACCTCAAGGTTTACAAGGACCTCAGGGGAATTACGGTCCGCAGGGATTGCAAGGTTTGACTGGTCCTCAGGGGCCGCAAGGCGAAACCGGATTGCAAGGACCGCAAGGTCAACGCGGTGAAAAAGGTGATACCGGCGATTCCGGTCCCCAGGGTCCGCAAGGGTTACAAGGTCTTGTCGGCCCTCAAGGATTACAAGGCAGCAAAGGCGAACAGGGTATTCAAGGGCTTAAAGGAGAAACCGGTCCGGCAGGTCCGCAGGGTCCTCAAGGACCGCAGGGGGAAATAGGTCCTCAAGGTACTATTGGTCCGCGCGGACTTACCGGATTACAAGGTGACCCGGGTCCAACGGGGCCGCAGGGCGAACAAGGGTTACAAGGCTTGCAAGGTATGCAAGGACCAAAAGGCGATACCGGCGATTCCGGTCCTCAAGGGATTCAGGGACCTCAAGGTACTATTGGCCCGCGCGGTTCGAAAGGTGATCAAGGCGATCCGGGCAATGACGGGAATAGTTTTGTTGTACTTGCTTTATACGCTGTACTTGCGGATTTGCAAACAGCTCATCCAACGGGGCAGCCGGGCGACGCTTACGCCGTAGGAACCGCGTCAAGCAATACTATATATTTTTGGGACGTTGAATTGAGCGACTGGAATAATGTAGGACCATTACGCGGTCCAAGAGGATTGCAAGGCGATACAGGTCCGCAGGGAGACCCAGGTCCTCAGGGGCCGCAGGGACCGATCGGTGATACCGGAACGCAAGGTCCGAGAGGCCAGGACGGAATACAAGGTCCGTCAGGTTCGCAAGGGATTCAAGGTCAAACCGGACCGCAGGGCGCAAGAGGACCGCAGGGCGAACCGGGTCCAGGGATTAATTATAAAGACACAATACAAAGTTATTCTAATTTACCGGATTCGAATAACGAAATCGGCGACGCATACGTTGTGCGTAACGACGGATTAATGTATGTTTTCGGAGTTAACGGTTGGCCGCCTCAAGGAGAAGGCGCACCCTTCCAAGGTGAAACGGGTCCTCAAGGACCGCAGGGATCGCAAGGATCTCAAGGTCCGCAGGGTATTCAAGGTCCTCAAGGAATCCAAGGTCTACAAGGATTACAAGGCGATACCGGATTACAGGGACCTCAAGGTACTATTGGTGATACCGGACCGCAGGGACCGAAAGGCGAAACCGGGGAAACCGGTCCGGCGGGACCAAAGGGTGACGCAGGACCGCAGGGTATACAGGGTCTCAAAGGTGACACAGGAGCAACGGGACCGCAAGGTTCACAAGGCGTACCCGGCTCTACGGGAGCGACCGGAGAACAAGGTTTACAGGGTCCTGCGGGACCGAAAGGTGAAACGGGAAACACGGGAGCGCAGGGACCGGCGGGAACGCCGCCAACGCCGATATCGGGTGCTTCAGCGCCTACAACGTCAACAGCGGGAGTTTTGGCGCAACTGTACTATACGACGGGTACGCCCATAAGGGTTTTCCTCTGCACG
>WREN01000047.1 GCA_009779295.1 Oscillospiraceae bacterium
CAGATACTTCACGCGTTAATGCTGGTAGCTTTAAGCACGGTATTGACGATTATAGGCGGGCACATTCCGGCATTGATGGCATCGCGCAAGGACGCGGTGGAAGCGTTGCGGAGCGAATAAACTTACTCCAGCACCGACACATTCATCCCATCAGCGACAAAAACAATATCGCCGAGTTTATCCGTGCGATATATCAACACACCCGCATCATTGAGAAGGTCAACGATCTCTTTGTGCGGGTGTCCGTATGAATTGCCGGTCTCGCAAAAAATAACTGCGGCAATCGGAGCGACGGCGTTTAAGAAATCCGCGGAAGTCGATGTTGTCGAGCCGTGATGTCCGACTTTTAAAACGTCGCAAGTGAATTCGGATTTGGGAAATTTATTCAGCATCTCTTTCTCAACCAATTTTTCAGCGTCGCCCGTAAACATAAAACTTGTCCCGCCATAGTCAAGACGTACCACGACGCTCCAATCGTTGAGGTTTTTGTAACTGTTGTTAATCGGTGCCAAAATTTTAAAACTTACTTCGCCGACTGTGTAAACGTCGCCGGACTCAGCGATTATCATGTTTACGTTGTTTTTGTCTATCGCGTTGATCATACGCTCGAACGTTACGGTATCGTGAGTCATGTCCGGCAAAATCACATTTTTAACGTTATATGTATCGACCACCATGTCCGCGCCGCCGATGTGGTCTTCGTGCGGATGCGTGAATATCGCGTATTCAATATCCTTAACCGATTGGGAATCCAAATATCTTTTCAACGCCTTTTCACTCTTATTCGTTCCGGCGTCGATGAGGATGTATTTGTTGTCCGGCATTACAATCAGCGTGCTGTCGCCTTGTCCGACGTCAATGAAATGCACTTCTATCGTGCCTTCCATCAATACTTTACCCGTGCGGGTTGAACCTGCGTCAAAGAGGTCGGGGAAATATTTCGCGCCGAATATCGTAATTAACGCGATTATAGCAATGATTATTATCGATTGCCCGTTCTTTTTCATGTCAGATTTTGATTTAGAATTTTTCATTATAAATTATTCTCCTGTCACTATTTTTCTTTTCAACATTAAATTGCTCACCCCTTAATAGGGTGAACAATTTACGTTGAAAATATTCGTTAATTTTTTTGCCCTTGTATATACTCAATAAACGCCAGAGGGTTGATGTATTTTAAACCGCTCGCGTCAACGTACGCCGTATCCCTGAGAATTTGCATGATTTCGTCAGCCGTTAATTCGGGCTTGACTTGCCAGCCCATCGCCAATACGCCTGCGGCGTAGGGCATTGCCCAGCTTAATCCGCCTTCGCCGGTGTATTGGTATGAAAATTCTCCTTCTCTGTACACTTCCGCGGATGTTCTATAATTTACAGGAGCAAGAATATCGGTTTTATTAATCCAACCGGGAGAACTTAAAAATCCGGATCTGCATTTGGTAACTTCTTCAGGATTACTAAAATCATATCCGCACGCTCCGATAATTCTATGTTCCTGCGAACAATCGAGAACTAAAATTCCTGCTTCTTTTGCGCGTTTAACACTTTCGAGATATATTTTTCCGTTTGTCCAATCAGGATTTGTAGGTGTAGGAGCCGCCGAAATACTTACCACACGTATTTTTTCGCTGTCCGGTAAAGTTTTATTCGTTTCTACAATCCAATCAAGAGCGTCAGCATAATGTGTTGCGTCACCAGTCCAAGACGGAGCGGCTGCGTAATATAATTTCGCACCCGGAGCCGTTCCTATAGTTTCACCGACAAGAAGGCTCGCTACTGCCGGACCGTGCATACTCGATTCAGATTCACAATTGAAATTTTTATATTCTATTATTTTACCTGCATATTCGGGATGATTTGCATATAAAGGTTGATCGATTATAGCAACGTTTACACCTTTGCCGGTTATACCCTGTTCATGCAACGCGCGAACTCCGAGTCCCGGATTTTTTCCCGCTTCCATGATGGGTTCAGGGTGAAATTTTTCAAGAGCGGGCAGTTTTTGTATTGGCGGGAATATTGTCTTTTCATTGAACCAAAGAGTACGGATTTTTTGTGGTTCGTCAGAGAAGTCAGCGACATGAATATCTTTATTTCTCACATCTTCATAATCCGGAACCCCGAAAATCGCTCTGTTTGATGTTTTTTTGAATACATAATATCTCGGGTCTTGTCTGCGTACATAGTAATCTCCGCTTTTCCATTCGACGAACATATACAAAACATCATTGATATTTTTTATTGTGTATGCAGGTATAACTTGCCATGCGGAAAATTCAAGATACCCTTTCGTCCATTTTTCTAATGTGTCATCAACGTCTCCTTGAAATTGTAACGCCGCTGTTCCTATATCAAAAAATCTAATTCGGGTCCAAATTAATTCATTCTTATTTATATTAGGTACATCCGGATCAAAATCATCAATCTTCTCTACCCAATCCACAACGCTCCATGTTCCTATAACTTCATTGTCCGGGATGAATACATAATCCATGTGCTCGTAAATTCTTTCGTCGTCGCTCGTGATTTCGATTTTAAGTTCAAATTCCGTCGTTTCTTCTTCCGGTTCCGCCAACGTTTCGTTAGCGCAGCCCGTGAAAATCGCCAACATCATTGCCAATAGTATTATAGCACTCAAAATTTTTTTCATGCCGCTCACCTCATCTTTCAAATTTTAATTATTTTTTGAATTTTATTTATAAAATTCTTTATTCCACGTCGGTTACGTCATCGGTTTTCGGCGTTCCGAGATATTCCGGCAGTTTCATGCCCGCGATGTCAAAGAGTTCGTTCATCGGCGGTAGCGATTTCAGCAAGCCCGACAGGAAGTTAGCCGTTGACGTTTTGCCGTCTTTGCCTGCGCCCGTGCCCGAATCCCAAACCGTGATTTTGTCTATCTTCAAGTTCTTGATAGCTTCGACTTGAATCTTGACGATGTCTTCCAGTTTGTCTGCGATGAGCATCTTGATCGCGCTGTTAGCTTCGCCGCCCGCTGAATTGACGAGCTGCGCGAAACCGTCCGCTTGTTTCGTCAGGATTTCCCTCATACCGTTTGCTTCCGCCTGCATTTTATACAGGATACCGTCCGCTTCACCTTTAGCCCTGCGGCGGGTCTGTTCAGCTTCGGCTTCGGCTTGGATTTCCAAACGTTTCTTTTCGATTTCGATTTTTACAAGTACATCGGCTTCCTGCGTAGCTTTTTCAACGGTAGCGCGCTCGATTTCCGCGGCGCGTTTAGCGGCGTAGGATTCTTCCAATGCTTTCGCTTCCTGGATTTTTTCCGCTGCCGTAGCGCGTTTCAGAGCTTCAGCTTCGCGTTCGCGCCTGATAGCGTCGGACTCGGCGATTTGGATTTTCGCTTCGTTTTCGCCTTTGATAGCTTCCGAGTTTGCCATTGAAACCTGGACACGCTGGTCGCGTTCCGCGTTCGCGGAACCGATCGCACCGGCTTTGTCAGCAACGGCGACTGAAACCTTCGCTTCGTTGATTGCTTTTGCGGCCGCTTCTTTACCGAGCGCGATGATGTATCCGCTTTCGTCGTTGATGTCGGTCACGTTGACGTTGATGAGCCGCAGACCGATCTTCTTCAATTCCGTTTCAACGTTGCCGGAAACTGCGTCAAGGAATTTGTCGCGGTCGGTGTTGATTTCCTCGATCTCCATCGTCGCGATGATGAGACGCAATTGCCCGAAGATAATATCTTCCGCGAGGCTTTGGATTTCGTTGTGTTTCAATCCTAACAGACGCTCTGCGGCGTTCTGCATGATACCGACTTCGGTCGAGATACCGACTGTAAATCTCGATGGTACGTCAACACGGATGTTCTGCTTTGAAAGCGCGTTCCTGAGGTCAACGTTAAGCGAGATAGGCGTGAGGTCGAGGTATTGATACGCCTGCACTACCGGCCATATGAACGCCGCGCCTCCGTGTATACATTTCGCCGAACGCGAAGTTCCGTCCGCGTTATTGCCAACCTTACCGTAGATTACCATGACTTTGTCGGAAGGGCATTTGCGGTATCTTGACAGAAACACCATGAACGTGGTGAACAGGATAACAACGATAACAGTAATTAAAGCCGCCATCGTAAAGTCAAATGGAGTTGAAGCTGTGTTTACTATTTCATTCATGTCAATTTCTCCTTTATAAATTATAAAAATTTTTTTATTACATAGGTTTGATTCTCTCAACAAGCAAATATCCTACTTCGTCCGTCGCCACAACGCGAACAATTTCACCTGTTTTGATCGGCGTTTCGTCCGTGGTCATAGCGTTGAATTCCGAATATTTATCCTGTAATGTGATATTAACTTTGCCCATTCCGCTCATTTTCGGCGGTATCTGCAAATATACCTGCCCGACTTTCCCTATTGCGTTCGACAATTCAATATTGCCGGACGATTGCAAAGTGAGTATCAGTTTGATTAAAAACGCCATTCCGACGAGTGCGGCAAACCCTATTCCCACAGATAAAATTACTGTAAGTATGCCGTTGACGCCGGCTTCGCTTATCGCTATACCGCTCCAGCTCCCGACGCAAAGCATAGCCATTATACCGCGGATCGAGAACAACGCAAGCCCTCCGTCTCCGTCCGCGATTCCGTCAGGCGTACCGTCTCCGTCAATATCAATATCGCTGTCGTTTCCTAAACCGAAAAATAACATTACCGTTTGTATCAGCAATATAGTCGTGGATGGTATCGCGATCAGCGCGAATATGCGTTGCAACAAATTTAAACTATTGTACCAATCTATCACCGGCGCCATCTCCTTTCATAATATCTGTAAACAATTTTACAGAATGTTTTTGGATAATTGTTGCGTAGTACGTTATTACTATAATTTCAAGGGCGTTGTTCAAACGTCTTTTTGCTCCGGATATCCTTTCCTCATAATTTTCCGTACTTTCTTTGATATAATTTCTAAGCTGCTCGTTTGTGGTTTTGTCTTGATTCATCACTTTATCGATTATCTGGCAGATATAATCGTAAAGCAGCGATTCCGCTATAATGGATTCCGATTCAATATTTGCCCTGCCGTTGATGTACCTCATCAAATAATCGATGCGCTCCAGAAGCATACTGTCCCTTAACATGTTTATGATGAGGATCCTCGCTAAATGTTCCTTTGAATATTTTTTGTTGACAGTAGTCCCGATCCATCCTCTTTTTACCCAGTTTTGGATCGTAGAACCGTCCACTCCGCTGATTTCCCTGATTTGCTGAAGCAGGATTCCGTCAGATATATAATATATCTTATTCAAGAATTCAAGCCCCGTAACATTGCCCATGTTCTTTTTGAGCATTACCGTACCCGGTATATGGTCGTCAATAATTCCTAATGTCAATCAATGTACCTCCTAACACAATTATGTTGTACCTATTCAGGTATGACACAAGTATATCATACAATCATTTGAACGTCAATTAACTTTTTGTTACTTTTCTGTTTCTTATGTGTGAACCATAACTCTGCCGCTACAATAAGCGCGAATATACACGAAGCGCCGGCGCACAATGTCAACCCGAGCAAAAACGGTTTCGGCCGGTATAAAAATTCTACCGTATGATCGCCTTCGGTTATATTCACGGCGAGCAGAGAATCTAACGTTTTCAAAAGCGGAACCGTTTCCCCGTCGATCTTAACCTGCCAACCTTCATCGTACGGTATCGTTGTAAACAATAATTCACGTCCCGCAGGGATATTTACAGTTCCGTACAGCCGGGTATTTGAAAACTCTTCTATATTCATACTCCCCTCAATGAGCCGCGGCATCGTATCTTTAAACAGTTGTGTGTCTAAATAGTAGAAGAACGACCCGCCGTTCGCGATATAAACGCACTCCTCCAATATCGTCAGTGAAACGTAAATCTCTTCGCCCGGCTCGAATATTCCGAGAGAAACTATACAGTCGGTATCGTTGCCGAGAATATATCCGCCGGGTTCGCCGCTGATGTTTATCCGCAACTCGCGCGGATATGTGGTGGGGACGAACATGAATATCTCATCGGCGGTCGGAACTATAAACCTTGAAACGATCCGTCCCTCACGGTTATCCCTTGCCGGCGAATATTTTTTATGACCTGTAACGTAAGCGATATCGATGTTGTCGTAATCGGTATCGGTCGGACGGATATACTTAAACAAATCTATGTTATCCACACCCAACATATTGCCGACAAGGCGGTTGAGCATTAAAAACGCTTCGTCAAACTCGTTTATATCGGTTTCCAAAACGGCTTCATTAACCGCGTAAGCAATCGAAAGCGCGTATGGATTTTGCTGGGCGTAGAGCGTATTGGGTTCATCGTCCATATACGGCTCGTACAATAATTCATTATGCGGCTCGTCGGGGTATACGATATATTTTAACCCAAGCAATGAATCGACTACGGGATTTCCGCCGATATATTTCGACCAGTGCGACTTCGCGGATAACCCCAGCTGATTCAATAGATTTATCACCGAAGCGTTCAGCGTCGAAGTGGAGTTCGATAAACCTCTGAAACCAAACGCCATAGGGTCGTTGGTTTTGCGGTACAGCGCCTTTTCCATTCTATAAAACGAATCGTCGCTTGCGGTAATCCGGTTGATTATCGGCGAAACGCGACCCATATACGTCACATAATTCGTGCGCGAAGTGAATACGACGTCGCTGTCGAGTGAAGTAAGATTCAATAACGTAGCCGAAAACATCTCCAAACACACGAGAATCAATAATATATACGCGCTGAAACCTTTCAAAACTTGCTTATTAACGAGGTATAAACCTATTAACATCGCTCCTAAACACCCGATACTTACCCAAATAAATTTCAGATCGTTCACAAAAGAGTAGTGTTGTTTTTGTATTATCATCAAAATCACGACGAGTACGCCGCAAACCGTCACGACCCAGCGGAAATCGATTTTTTCTATTTGTTCGAACGCTTTGTACGCGTAGAGGATTATAAAGAAACACAGCATAAAACTGTACCGGTTATTGAGCCAGTTGGGTTTTTGAAATCCGTGCCAAATTAAATCCAACGTCGAGCTGTTGAAACTTATGATGAAAAATATCAGCACAATGCCCGCGAATATTTTTTCTTTGCCTGTTATGTTTTTGTTCGGTGAAAAGAAAAATACCGGCAGTAATATCAATGACAATGTACCGCAGTATATCCACGGCAATCCTTCCGGTCTAACCGTATCGTATGAACCGGGGAACAATTTCAAAAATATGTCAAGAAAATCGAACCGCTGGTCAAACGCATATGCCGGCGTAGTGAAAGTTGTCTTACCGAACGTGAGTGAATAATATGTCGGCAGTAATACCACCGACGCGATAGCAAGCGCGATCAACGCGAAGAATCCGATTTGCACCAGCGAACGCAGGAAACGCAATTTCTCTTTTTCAATATTGTTTCTCAGAAAAATGTAGTAGAAAAAATAAAAAAATGTGTATATGCACATCATGAATCCGATATAAAAATTAACAATCAGAGATAACGCTAAACTTATCGTAAACAATTTGTACTTGCGTTTGGTTATTAGTTGTTCGATTGCGTATGTCAGAACCGGCAGAATTATCAATTGGTCGATCCACATCGTGTTGTGTCCGTATACGACCGCGTATGAAGTCAAAGCGTAGAGTGTTGAAAATATCACGATGTTAGCGGGACGCGTCGGATGCGTTTTGTGAAGATAAAAACCCATTGCCAATCCGCACGAACCGCATTTCAAGAGAATTATGCACAGGAGAGCTTCGGTTATCATCGACTTCGGGAACAATGCGACCAATAACGAGAACGGGCTCGCGATATAATACGCGAAAATGCCCATGAATTCACCGCCGAGCGCGCGTTCCCAAGAATATAATATTCCGCCGCCTTCGTAAATTAACCTGCGCAAGTATTCAAAGAACGATACATACTGCCCGTTCAAGTCTAAAACCAAAACGGAATTGTTCCCGAACGGATATACTTCCATCGTTATAAACGCAAGCCATAATAAAAAAAGCGGCAAAAAGAAAGTTAAAAGTAAATATTTCGATTTGCTGTTTTTAATCCGTTCATAGCATATTTGAATAAAATTTGTTTTTTCCGATTCATTTTCATTTGCAGTTGTAATATTGTTATTCAACTTTAACACCTCTTGTTTCAACATTTTTTATATTTTTTTCAAGTTTGATCCGCGGCACGGTAGTATCGCGTCCGCAGCCTGCGCACTTCACACGTATGTCCGAACCAACGCGCATAACTTCGAATTTATCCGAGCCGCACGGGTGCAGTTTTCGCATTTGTAATATGTCGCCGACGTCGAATTTAATTATTTTCATATAGCTTCACTCCGTCCATATTATACCACAAATCTAATAAAAAGTAAACTAATTATTTACAAATTAATTTTGACTAATGCTAAAAAATATGATATAATAATGTAATGGTATAAAAAAGAAGGATGTAAATATGATAATTTTGGGGATCGACCCCGGTATCGCAATTGTGGGTTACGGCGTTATTGAATTCTCAAACCAGCGGTTTAAAACGATCGCTTATGGGGCTATCACGACCAAACCCGACGTTAAAACATTCCGAAGGTATGAGATTATTTATGACGAACTCGAAAAGCTCATAAAAATGTTTAATCCCGACGATATAGCGATTGAAGAGATATTTTTCAACACCAACCAAAAAACGATAATTCAAGTCGCTCAGGCGCGCGGAGTAATATTATTATGCGCGACGCACAACAAACTTAATATTTCCGAGTATACGCCGCTGCAAGTCAAGCAATCCGTCGTCGGTTACGGGCGCGCCGATAAGAAGCAGGTAATTTACATGGTCAAGGATATGCTTAATCTAAAAACCGAGCTTAAACTCGACGATACCGCGGACGCGCTCGCCATTGCAATCTGCCACGCGCATACCGGAACTTCCGTACTTAAAAAATATTATAATATAAAATAGGAGTTATGACTGTTATGTTCTATTATATTGAAGGCACACTCGTTCTCACCGAACCCAACGCCGCTATCCTCGACAACAACGGAATCGCGTACAGGCTCGCCATCAGCGCGAACACGCTTTCCAGCATCGCGCCGCAGAAGGGCAATAAAATCAGGCTGTATACATATCTCGTCGTCAAAGAGGACGCGCTGGAATTAATCGGTTTCAAAGACGTTGAGGAATTGGCGGCGTTCAAAATGCTGATAACGGTTTCAGGTATCGGCGCGAAATCCGCGCTGTCGGTGTTATCGTTTATGTCGCCGGAGAAGTTCGCGCTCGCGGTCATTACGGGAGACACCAAAGCTATCTCCAAAGCGCAGGGTATCGGCGCGAAAACCGCCGCGCGCGTTGTTTTGGAATTGAAGGATAAGATATCGAAAGAATTATCAGCCGACGGCGGTGATGTGATAGATTTCGGCGCGCCTTCTTCGAACAATAAATTGTCCGACGCACAGAATGTATTGCTCGTATGGGGTTATTCAAGAGCGGAGGTTGCGAACGTCTTGCGCGGCATCGACATTACAAATATGGAAGTTGAGGATATTATTAAGGCGGCGTTGAAGAAATTCGGGGGGTGAATCCCCTTAGTAAGAATCCCCCTTTAGCAAGGGGGGGGTTAAAGAAAAAACCGAAAGGATGATTAACAATCCATGATGGATGAACAGGAACTCGATTATGAAAACCGAATCGTCACTTCCGCCTACACGGACGAAGACAACGAAGCGGATCAATCTCTGCGCCCGAAAGTATTGGACGATTACATCGGGCAGGAACAAGTCAAAGAGAATTTGAAAATATTTATCGAAGCGGCGAAATATCGCGGCGAAACGCTCGACCACGTATTGCTTCACGGTCCTCCGGGGCTCGGTAAAACCACGCTCGCCGGTATCATCGCAAATGAAATAGGATCGAATATAAAAACTACTTCAGGTCCTGTAGTTGAACGGCCCGGCGATCTTGCGGCATTACTGACAAATCTTGAAGAAAATGATATTCTTTTCATCGACGAAATCCACCGTTTGCAGCGTTCTGTGGAGGAAATTTTGTATTCCGCAATGGAGGATTATGTGCTTGATCATATTATCGGAAACGGTCCGGCGGCGAAAAGCATACGCATAACTTTGCCGCGGTTTACATTGGTCGGCGCGACTACGCGTTCGGGTCAGCTCTCATCTCCGTTGCGCGACAGATTCGGAATCAATTTTAAATTGGAACTTTATACGACCGAAGAACTCGCTATCATCGTTACAAGGAGCGCGAAAATTTTAGGGCTTGACATCGACGCTTCCGGTGCGCATGAAATTGCCTCGCGTTCGCGCGGTACTCCGCGTATCGCGAACCGTCTGCTAAAACGCGTGCGCGATTTCGCGCAGGTCAAAGGTAACGGACGAATCGACCAGGAAATTTCAGATTACGCATTGCTGAAACTTGAAATCGACAAACTCGGGCTTGACAATATCGACCGCCGTATGCTCACCGCGATAATCAAATTCTACAACGGCGGCCCGGTCGGTTTGGAAACGCTTGCCGCGACCGTCGGCGAAGAATCGATAACGCTTGAAGACGTTTACGAACCTTATCTCATGCAAATCGGCTACTTGAGCCGCACGCCGCGCGGCAGGTGCGCGACGATGCTGGCATATGAACATCTCGGAATACCGTACAGAAAAACTGAAACATCTCAGCAAAATTTATTTGAGGGGCAATAAAATGTGGGTTTCCGATAATTGGCAGGATTACGAATTGCTTGACGCGTCCGACGGCGAGCGGTTGGAGCGCTGGGGCGAGTATATTTTGATACGCCCCGACCCGCAAATCATTTGGAAGGGCATGAAACAACATAAGTTGTGGAAGAACGCGCACGCCGTTTACAACCGTTCGCAAAGCGGCGGCGGAAGTTGGAAAATTAACAAATTGCCGGAAGAGTGGACGATTGGTTACAAAAATTTGAAGTTCATCATCCACCCGACCGGATTCAAACACACCGGATTGTTCCCCGAACAGGCGGTCAACTGGGATTGGATGAGCGGATTGATTAACGGTAAAAGTGTAAAAGTTTTAAATCTTTTCGCTTACACAGGCGGCGCGACGGTAGCCGCCGCTGCCGCCGGAGCGAACGTTTGTCACGTTGACGCCGCCAAAGGTATGGTGAATCAGGCGAAAGCGAACATGAACATCAACGGTTTGAGTGGTGCACCCGTACGGTACATTATCGACGA